>JAHEMB010000544.1 GCA_024643915.1 Rhodothermaceae bacterium
TTCTCCGTCGGGCAATGCTCGCGAACCCGCGGCGGGCCTTCCTTCGGCATCGAGTTCGGTGCCGGCTTCGAACACATCGTGTACGCGCCAGAGCGACCACATCCCCTGCGCAAAGTGGGGATAGAAGTGGCAATGGAAGATCGAGTCGCCGACGGTCTGGTTGCGGTTGCCGCTGCCGTTGTAGACCATCTCCGCCGTGTAGGCGGCTCCGGCCAGCAACATCTGGCTGTCGAGGTAATGCCCGTCGTCGCTGTTGGCCGTATGCAGCCACTGGTGGGCGTGCATGTGGTGGATGTGCGGGGGGTTGGCGCCAATGTTGGCGATCCGGTACTTCAGGTGATCCCGCATGTAGCTGTGGTAGACGTTCGAGGGATCGTCTGGATAGAACGCCTTGGTCGCTTTTAGGAGTGTATCCAGGGTAGTCCACCCGGCATCCGGTGGCCCTTCGGGTGCCAGTTTGTTCTGGACCCGGTTAGCTAGAAAAGCCGAAGCCGAATCTGGATCAGCGAAGACGGGCTGTTGGACGGGGGCATGGAGAAACTGGTTTTGCGCGTTGGCCGGCACGTCCACCACCATTGCCGGATCGCCCACGGCCCACGAACTGAGAAAGAATTCCTCATACTTCAGGTCGACGGCGCTGGGGTCGCCCATCGGCCCGACGCCCAGCCGGTTGCCCAGGATTTCGGCCCCGATGCCGCCGGTGCCATAATTGATGGCGAAGTTGTCGGACCCGGCTTGCAGGGCGGTCTGCAGGTTCGGTTCGTAGAAGGATTGGAAGGCCTGGAGGGCGTTGCCCAGGTGATAGATCACCGTGAACTCGCGGTAAGGTTGCCGGCGGTCCGGGTAGGCCGGGTTCTGGGCAAAGCTGGGGCTGAGGTTGCTGTACGGGAAGCGGCCCGCGTCGGGGCCCGTAATGATGGCCGTAAGGTCCGAGAAGAAAAACTGGGGGGCGGCGTTGGCCGGGGCCGTGCAGGTCCCGTTGGCTTGTGGCTTAAGGTCAACCTCAAGCATCTTCAGCAAAGGTCGGCAGCGCAGCCGCTCGATGGGATAGTCGGCGGGGTAGACGGCGTCGTAGTTGATGAGGGGGTGGCCGGTGGCGGCGGTCGCCAGGTACCGGCGGCCATCCTCCATAGCGAAGATGACCGGGGCCGTCTTGGTGGTGTGGTGAAATTCGCCGTCCTCGACGATGTCCGTCTCGAGCGTCCACACCGAGTCGCGGTCGTGGTTGTAGCGTTGCGCGCCGTCTACGTTGAGTGCAGGGCGCAGCGTCATCAGGGGGTTCTCCGGCACGTAGGGTCGCCCGTTGCGGTAGGCCACCCGGTAAGTGGATTGCAGCAGGTCCGCGCGGGTGACCTGGCTGCGGTACCACTCGGCGCCCTCGGGCTGCACGTGGAGCGCGCCGAAAAGCCCCGTGGTAATGGTCTCGATGTTGCCGTCGAGATCGAAGTTGGAGGTGCTGTAGATCAGGAAGGTGCCTTCCTGCGGGGCGTAATATTCGTAGGTCCGCACGGAATCGGGCAGGGCCAGGCTGCCCGTTTCGCCGGGGTTGGCACCCACCCAGGAGCCATCGCTGTTGATGCTTCCGACGTAGTCGATGCCCTGCACGAATACGCCCGCCTGGCGGTTATCGGTGCCGAAGCCGGTGCCATCGAGGTAAGCGGGCGTCGTTTTGGCCATCAGGTTTTTGAAGCGCACCGTCAGGCAATCCCCCACGTTCATGCGGAGCACCAGGGGGCGGGGGCGCTTGCCGCTGCGCAGGCGCACGTTTCCCGCTTGCAGGCTGCTCATCGGGTAGGGGCCGCCGTCAAACCCGTCGGGGGTGGGGGAGGCGTCGCGGGGCACCACGTCGTCGGCCAGGGCAAAAATGAGGCCGTCAGGTTGGGAAGCGCCCAGCCGGTTGAAATAGAACGGCTGGTCCAGGGCAACCACGTCGGCCTCGGTGTTGCGCATACAGGTAGCCGATAGCTCCACCTTGGACGGCGGCGGCGGCGGCGGGGATGGGGGCGGCACGATAGGGAGCGGGCCAGTGCAGGCCATAATGCAGCAACAAGCGAGGCAGGCTATGAAAGTAGGGAAGCCGGTCGGGACGTGCAGGCGACGCATCATCGATGTTCCTCACAGTAGCTTTTAGTTGGATAGCGGCTTCAGCCTCTCCCTCCCCGTTTTGTTATTTGCGCTGCAGTGATGCACCTGTGTTACCCGCGTTCAGAGGACTTCCTGGGGACGTCCCTCTCGCCGAGGCACCCCTCCTACGGAGATTGGCCAGTAGATCTATCTAGCCGGGTCACCCGGTGGCACCGCGACATCACGGCGCCGCGCCCTCACCTGGAAAGCCTCAGTCGGCTCCTGTGGGTCCAATGCGAAAACAGCTTCAGCAGGATCAAATGGTGATTGAAGCAACCTATACGCAATACTACAGAAGTCTTCTACACCGGCACGCCAACTCTCTCACCCCTCGCCTCCTATTCTTCATCCCGTCCTTGAATGCCGGCAACACCAAAGACCGCTATTTGTTAGGAAGTATTATAGGAAGTATATTTTGCAAAGGCAAGCTGATCTGCAAGGAAAGTTCACATTTCTATTTGCCTGCTTGGCACATTCTAAGATCAAGGATTGCCTCGCTTACGCAAGGAGAGCTAGGAGGCCAGGGGCCGCTTGGCGGAAGAACGCCGGGCATTGCAGAGAACCTAAACTAAAGTCGTACCTTCTTTGGACGAGCACGGGGCGAGGGGGACACGGAGGCGCGGTGCTCTGATTTTTCGCCGCCGTCCCTTCGCCGCGTCGCCCCTTCGCCGCGTTGCCCCAGACAAGCTGCCAATCCAACAGGTCACAACTTGGGATACCTAAAGTGCGGAGGTCGTGCTTGCATTTTTCTTGGATGTCTCGTTGTTTAGGTTCAGGTGCAGAGTACCTTTAGGCGATTCCATGAATCTTCCGCCCTTCTCATGCCGACGCTAGTGATCATGCCCCTGGATTGGTTATTCTCCATACGGCGTGCTGTAGGAGGAGGACGTGGAAGCAATCATCTCGGTGCCGCGGCGGCACCGTATCAAGCGTGTGCTTTTTGGGCATGGAGAGACCTGGCTCAAAGTGACAGATCGCTTGCTGGCAGGCGAGACGCCTTCCCGGGTGTGCAGCTTGTGGGCGGGCAGCAATCCGGTTCCCTTCTATGCGAAAGAACTGTAGCTGGAGCTGACCGATGGTACGCGCCGCACAGCGCGGGCGTTGGTGCGCATGGCGCTGCGCCTCGGTGGTCTCGAACGGCTGGATGCGGTCTACTACATTGAGGAGAGTTAGGGGTCCTGTCAGGTATGGATGCAGATTTCGAAGCATACGTATGTCTCGGAGGTTGACATGAAGCTTATCGGTTTGATGATGGTACGGAACGAAGATTGGATCCTCGGTCTCACGCTGCGGAGCGCGATGCTGGTGGTCGACGAGATGATCGTCCTCGATCATGCATCGACCGACGGCACCGGCGAGATCATCGTCTCCGTTGCGGCAGAGCATCCGGAGCGGGTGCACCGGCTGTGGGAGCCGGATCCGACCTGGCACGAGGCGGCGGGGCGGCAAAGGCTGCTGGAGGAGGGGCGAA
>JAHEMB010000545.1 GCA_024643915.1 Rhodothermaceae bacterium
GCATGGCGTCGTTGAAGACAATGCCCCGCTGCTCTTGCACGGCAAGTTCCTGAAAGGCAAAGACGGCGCCGCCGAAGAAGCCCCCCTGGTTGAGTAGCAGCCCCACCGGCAGGGTCCGCCCGCTGCCGCCGTCGTCGCCGAAGATGCCGTTGAGCGCGATGCCGTAATAGACGGGCGCGCTGGCAAATTGCATACCCTGCACATTGACGCCCTTCGCCGGGTTGACGAACGGGTCGAGCCAGGGATCGTCGAGGGCGATGGAGACGCCGCCCATGCCGAGGTTCCGCGAGGGGAAGATCAGGAACTGATCGCCTGTCGCCACCGGCACGGTTTTGATCGGGATGGACTGCGCCAGCACGAGCACAGGTAGCAGGATCAGGAAAAGCAGGATGGTAGAAAACTTTTTCATCGCGGCGTCTTGTCTTGGAAGCAGTGTGCGGGAAGTTCTCTTTATCCGGGTACCCCACACACGGACTGTATAACGAAGGGCGATCCTCTAAAGCCCCAGTCGCCGCGCTCCGATTTTTGTAGATTCCGCCGAACCCTGCACACCGGGCGCGGCGTAAGCAGGGCGCCTCGTCGTACCGTCCACCCTTTGTTCGCCGCCCATGCTGCGTGCCGTTAGCGACCGCCTGTTCGACCATCTCCTGGCCGCTTTTCCTGCCGACCGTGCCTACGGGCGCGACGCCCTCGCGGAGGCGCCGATGCCGGCACCCGTCGCCTTTTACCTGACCCACGCCCTGCTGCGCCGTGTAGAGGCTGAAGCCGAACACGTGCAGCCGGTTTCCTCCTTCTGGTTCGATCACGACCATCCCGAGGTGCGACAGGCACAGGAGGCCTACCTGGCCGCGCTCGCACGGCATCCTGCGATTCCGGAAGACGAATGGAAAGCGTTCCTGCGGCGGGCCGTTGAGGAGTCAACGGCCCACCTCGTCCAGCCCATCCAGACGCTCACCGCCTTCGTCTTCGACGGGCAGGGCGGGTCACTCGATGCGGAGGCCATTGAGCGGCGCATGGGCTACTTCGCCGCCTATCCGTACCTGCGCGAGACCGCCGGGGAGTACCTCCGCCAAAAAGGCCTCGATCACATCGACCGCGACCGTTTCCGGCGCCTCCTCGCCCGCGTCGATCAGGAGCTGGCCGAGGATTACGAGACGCTGGACTGGCTCGACTTGCTGCAGCCCCTCTTCGACCTGCTGAAAGCCGTCCCCGGGCAGGAAGGGGTGCCGGTGCCGCTGCTGATGGCGTTCTTCCGCGAGAAGAATGCGGACGTGATTTTGCACCGGCTCCAGACCTGGCAGGAACGGCACGAGGCTGAGACTATCGACGAGAAAGCCCTTCACGGCGTGCTGGCCCTTGCCGAGGTGCCCACCCCGGCACCCACCCAGCCGCCCGTAGAAACCGCCGCACCCGAATCACCGCCGCGCCCGGCCTTCGCTGAGGCGCCGACCGAACAGGCCGCGGCTTCGAAGAGCGTGCCCCTCTGGCAGCAGTTTCAGCAACAACGGCAGGCCGCGCTCCCCCCCCACCTCGCGCCGCCCCCGCGCCCGGTGGAACGCCCGGTGGAACAGTCCCGCCCCGTTGAACCACCCCGTCCTGCGGCGCAGCCCCATCTAGTGGAGCCGCCTCGTCCGGTGGAGCAGTCGCGTCCGGTGGAGCAGTCGCGTCCGGTGGAGCAGCCCCGGCCCGCCCCGGCGGCGGCCGCTGCTGCGGTGCCGCTCTGGCAGCGTTTCCGGCAAGGCGGCGTGCAGAGTGAGGAAGAACTGGCTCGCATCGAACACGCCGTGCTCGGGGAGAAAGCGGCTGCCGGGCGCGACCGCTATGTGCGCTCGCTCTTCGGCGGCTCGGCGGAGGCGTATGCCTACACGCTACAACGGCTGCAACGCGCCACGAGCTGGCCCGAAGCCTCGCAGATCATCGCGCAGGACGTCTTCCGCGCGCACCAGGTCAACATCTACAGCGACCCCGCCGTGGCCTTCACCGAGGCTGTCGAGGCGCGCTTTCGGGCGGCGTAGCAATGTGCAATGAATTGAGCAGTGCACAACGGGAGGCTTTAGCATAAAGATGGTGTAGCCTTCTCCCCGTTTCGCACTCCGCACTCCGCACTTCTAAGATGCTCACCCGCCGCGCGGCCCTGCTGTTGTTTCTGCCCGTGGGGCTCGTGTTGCTGGGCTATGTGCTGTATCCAAGCCTGCGCACATTCGCCCTGGGGCTGGATGCCGAGTTGTACCTCAGGATGTTTTCGTCGTGGCGCTCGGCCAACGTGCGGGCGCTCTACAACTCCGTCACCATCTCGCTCTACACGGTGGTGGGCGCGGGGATGCTGGGCACGGTCCTCGCCTACTTTTTCTTCCGGTACGACTTCCCCCTCCGGCGCACGCTCATGGCGTTGGCCGCCCTGCCCCTGGCCCTGCCGCCCCTCGTCGGCGTGCTCGCCTTTCTCTTCCTCTACGGCGAGAGCGGCATCCTCCCGCGCGGCCTCAAGCTGCTCTTCGGGCTGGATGAGGTGCCATTCGCCTTCGAGGGGCTGTGGGCGGTGTGGCTCGTCCACGTCTACTCGATGTATGTCTACTTCTACCTCTTCGTCACGGCCGCGCTGCGCGGGGTGGACCGGAGCCTGCTCGAAGCCTCGGCGGACCTGGGCGCCTCGTCATTCGTCGCCTTTCGGCGGGTGATCCTGCCCCTCCTGCGGCCCGCCCTCGTGGGGGCTGCCCTCCTCGTCTTCATGATCTCGATGGCGTCCTTCACCGCGCCCCTCCTTTTTGCCGGGACCGAGCCGTTCCTAACGCTCCAGATCTACAACTACAAGACGAACGGCGACCTGGCGCTCTCGGCGAGCGTCGCGACCCTCCTGACATTCATCTGCCTGTTCTTTCTGCTGGGACTGGAATGGGGCAACCGGCAGCGCGGCGTGGGCGCCACGAAAGGCTCGGCGCCGCCTGCCCTGCCGGTGGAGAGCGGCTGGGGACGCGCCTTCGCCTTCGGCGGGGCGGTGGCCCTCCTGCTGTTTTTGCTGCTGCCCATCTTTACCATTTTACTTATCTCCTTCGCCGAGGAGGGAAGCTGGACGTACCAGCTCCTGCCCGAACGCTACACGTTCGAGAATTACCTCGCCCTCTTCGCCGACCCGGACGTGCTGGCACCCATCCTGAACAGCCTCCAGATGGCAACCCTCGCGACGGCGGCCAACGTGGTTTTTGGCGTGGCGGCGGGGCTGGTCATCGTCAAGACGAAGCTGCGCGGGCGGAGCGTGGTGCGGCTGCTGGCGGCCCTCCCCTTCGCCATCCCCGGCACCGTCATCGCCGTTAACCTCATCGTCACTTTCAACGAATCCACCGCGCTTTCTTTCGGCGAGATCCTCGTGGGCACGTTCTGGATTCTGCCCCTCGCTTACTTTATCCGCCACATCCCGCTCGTCACACGCGCGACGAGTGCCGCCCTCGAACGCTACGACGACCGCCTCTCCGAAGCCTCCGCCGACCTCGGCGCGGGCTTCCCGACGACCTTCCGCCGCGTGGTGCTGCCGCTTATCGGCCCCGGCATCCTCGCCGGCACGCTCCTGACGTTCGTCACGGCCCTGGGCGAG
>JAHEMB010000546.1 GCA_024643915.1 Rhodothermaceae bacterium
CTACAGCGGCTTCCGGTTCACCTACACCGAGGAAAGGGTGGGCCGTTTCACCTACACTGCCGGCTACCGCACCCTTCTTGACGAGGAGGGGCAGCCGCGCTATGTCATTTCGGTGCCCACCCTTCCTGAGCAGGAGCGCATCGAAGAGGAGCGGGCGCGGACGGTGGCCTACCTCTTCGGTGCGCTCCTCCTGCTTGTCCTCGTCGTGATGTTGACGGCCTCGCTCCTGGCGAACGCCCTCGCACGTCCCATCGGGCGGCTGCGGGCGGGCCTGCAAGAGGTCGCCAAGGGGCATTTCGAGCGGACGCTCCCCGTCGATTCGCGCGACGAAATCGGCGACCTGGTGCAGACCTTCAACGAGATGCAGGAGCAGCTTGCCGAGAGCCGCCGGAAGCTGGCGCAGCAGGAGCGGCAACTCGCCTGGCGCGAGATGGCGCGCCAGGTCGCGCACGAGATCAAGAACCCCCTCACGCCCATGAAGCTCTCCGTGCAGCACCTGCGCCGCGCCTACGACGGACTCGAAGTATCGGAGAACGGCGAGGAGCCGGCGAAGACGGGCCGTTTCAACAGCCTCTTCGAGCGCATTACGGGCACGCTCATCGAGCAGATCGACGCGCTCAACCGCATCGCCAACGAGTTCTCCACCTTCGCCCGCCTGCCCACGCGCATGATCGAGCGGCTCGACCTCAACGCTGTCATCCGCGAGGCGATGGCCCTGATGCAGGAGGAGGAGCCCGATGCCGAGTTCGTGTGCGACCTCCACCCCGAGGCGCTCGTCCTCGAAGCTGACCGCGAGGAGCTGCGCCGCATCTTTATCAACCTCCTCAAGAACGCCTTACAGGCCATCCCCGAGGAGCAGCAGGGTCGCATTGAGGTGGTTACGCAACTAAAGCAGGGCGACGGCTCTCCCTCGGCCTACGCCACCGTTTCGGACAACGGCAGCGGCATCCTGGCCGAACTGCGGGATAAAATCTTCACGCCCAACTTTTCCACCAAAACAAGCGGCACCGGCCTCGGCCTCGCCATCGTCAAAAAAGACATCGAAGAGCTGCACGGCGAGATCGGTTTCGAGACGGTGGAGGGCGCCGGCACGCAGTTCTGGATCCGCCTGCCGCTGGCGGAGGAATGACGGGGCGGGGAGACGGAGAGTCGGGGAGATGGAGAGGGGGCTTGCGGATCAGAAGCGCATAACGCTCCGTTTAATCGATCAGGAAGCGTCTCCCTCCTCACCCGTCTTGCCTTCACGACCATGGCCGATTATTCGCCGCCCCCTTCGAGTTCGCCGTCCCCGCGGACGAACACTTCCGCCGGCGCCCCTTCATCGGAACGGTGGAAGCGCATCGGCATCATCGCGGGAGGCGTCCTCGTGCTCGTCCTCATCGCCTATTTCGTCGGGTTGATGCAGGGGCGCGGTCCCATTGCCGGACTGGAGGAGGAGGTGGCGGTGGCGCGGCAGGCCCAGCAAGAGCTGCAAGCACAGCTCGGTCGCGAAGAGGCGCGCACGCGCATGACGGAGGCCCTCGCGCTCCTCTACCGCGCCACCCTCGACCTCGATGAACGTAACTTCGGCACGGCGAACGCCCGCCTGCAGCAGGCCGCCCAGACGCTCGCGCAGATCGATCCGGCAGCGGCCGGCGCCGAGGTGCAGCAGCTCCGTCAGGAGATCAGCGCGATGAACGTGGAGGTGGCCGCCAACCTGCAAGCCCAGCGCAGCCGCATTCTGTCTTTCGCCGAAACGCTGAAGGGAAAAATCCCTGCAATGGCGGTAGAGGAGACCGCAGTCACCCTTCCTGATTCAGCCTCGGGCTGATAATCGTAAATTCCGCACTCCGCATTTGTTCGCTTCGCTCATCAGTCGCCCTCCTTTGTAGGGCTCGTGTCGCACGCCACACGTCTCACGCCAACCCGTGCGAAGGCACCTCCGGGTGGGTCCGGGCGAACGCGACCAGGTGCGGCGCGTAGGCGGCGAATGGCGGGCAGGCGATGCCGCTCCCTTCGAGATCGTCAAGCGTGTTCTCGGCGGTGTAGTGGGTGGGGTGGAGGAGGTAATCGAGTGCTTCGGGGAGGAAGCCGGTCCACCGTTGCAGGGCCGGGAAGAGGCGAAGCACGTACTTGACGAGAGGGAGCGGCGCGGGCACGCGCAGCAGCCGTCGGCCCGTCACCCGCGCCAGCAGATCGAACGCCTCCGCTATCGTAAGGGGGCGCGGATCGCAGAGCTGATAGACTTTTCCTTTAGAAGATTCCAGCCCGCTGAGGTAGGCGAGGGCGTCCACCACGAAATCGCGCGGCACCACATTGGTCGTGTGACGGTGCAGGGCGCCGGGGACGATCATCGGGGCAATGCGGGACCAGCGGAGCAGCCAGCGGATGAACATGTAGGGGCCGTCGTACTTCTGCGTGGCGCCCGTCCGGCTATCCCCCA
Source organism: Rhodothermaceae bacterium (assembly GCA_024643915.1). GTDB lineage: Bacteria > Bacteroidota > Rhodothermia > Rhodothermales > JAHEMB01 > JAHEMB01. Next base: position 2,423 of record JAHEMB010000546.1, read on the forward strand.
CGACAATGGCGGGGCGGTAGATGCTGGCGGGTAGCCCGTCATTCATTGCCTGCTGCACGTCCCTTTCGGCGAGGAATTTGGTCTCTTCGTAATGGTTGTTGAACGCCTGCCCTTCGTCCAGCTGATCTTCGGTGAACACGCCGTCGTAGCGTCCGCTGACGTAGCAAGTGCTCACGTAATGGAGCCGGTCGAGGTGCGGGCAATCCGTCGCGAACCGGAGCACGTTGCGCGTGCCTTCTACGTTGACGCGGAGGGCGAGGTCGCGTGGCACGGCGAGGTCGTAGACGGCAGCCAGGTGAAAGACTTCGCGCACCTCCTGCTTCAGGCGCGTCGCCTCATCGCCGAGGCCGAGGCCGGGCAGCGTGATGTCGCCCTCCACCAAGCGCAGCCGCGCGCCGGTCCCTTCAACTTGCTGGAGGACCGCCGCGCGCTCCTCTGCGAGCAGACGAAATTGGTTTTGGATGAGGCAAACGATGGTCGTGTCGGCATCGTGCCGGGCCAGGAGCCGCTGCACGAGCGAAGTGCCGAGAAAGCCGGGAAAGCCGGTGAGGAAAATGCTGGGCATGAATCGGTTGTCGGTTTGCCGGTTCTCGGTTGTCGGTTACTCCTGTGAAGGAGCAAGCGGCACGGCGGAAAGTAGATGCTATGCGGTTGATCATCGATCGTCCATAATACAACCCCGAGCGCAGTGGATTTTCTATTCAAGAGCGAGGAACTGGACCGGGCGGACCGCCTTCAGCTTTATCTGTCGTATGGACTGCGGCTGATTCTGTTCGGGGAGGTGATCGCGTCGGCGGTGCGGGTGCATTGGGCGGTGCTGTTTCTGGCAGGGGGCATCCTGCTGCTGACGCTCGTGCCCGTCCTCATCCGCGAGAGCTTTCAGGTCTACCTGCCTATCGAACTGGACCTGTTGACGATCACGTTTGTCTTCGCGGCGCTCTTTCTGGGGGAGATCCGGTCGTATTACGAGCGGTTCTGGTGGTGGGCCAGTGCTGCGATGGTGTGGATATGTATGTGGGCGTTGGGCGCCTTGGTTGCCCGCTCGGCCCAGTCGACCGCCGCGTCATAATCGCCGCGCACGATATGTGACATGGCGCGGGTTGCCAGCATGGCGTAATTGAGCGGATCGATGGGGCTCAGAGATATCGCCTTCATGATGTTTTG
>JAHEMB010000547.1 GCA_024643915.1 Rhodothermaceae bacterium
TGGATGATCCGTTCAGCATGGATCGCATGGACATCGTGATGGCGGGGCTGACCGCACCGCTGTCCGTCTTTGCGAATCGAAATGCGGTGGTTGGCCGGGGGTACGCCGCTACCGTTGAGGTAGAGCGCGTGGACGTGGGCCAGTTCAACTTCAACCACGCTTTCAGTGTGGCTAATCTCGGGCCGAACCTGAACGTCCTTTACAGCGACCTGGCTGCGGCGGATTATGACCTCGATGGCGACCTTGATCTGGTCTCGCTCGGCGCTCGGAGCAGTGAGGCGCCCTATGACCCGGTGACCCAGCTTTACCGGCAAAACGGCGCCTTCAGCTTCCAGGCCACCAATACGCTCGCGGGGCTGCACAGTGGCGCCGCCGCCTGGGGCGATTACGACAACGACGGCGATGCCGACCTGCTGCTGGCGGGCATGGGCGGGGGAGGCCAGCATGAGACGATCCTCTACCGCAACGATGGCACCGGCTCCTTCGCCGTGGTGACGACGAGCCTGCCCGGGTTGGCCTTTGGCGATGCCGTCTGGGGAGACTACGACGGCGACGCCGACCTCGACCTCGCGCTTTCCGGCGCGACGAGCACCGGAGATTTCCTGACGCGCCTCTACCGGAACGAGGGTGGCACTTTTGTCGACATCGACGCCGGCCTGCCGGGGCTGAGCCACAGCCGCCTCGCATGGTTCGATGCTGACGGCGATGGGGACCTCGACCTGCTGCTGACGGGCGGTTTCCTGAACCCCTTCATTATGGAGGGCAAGACGGCCTTCTATCGCAACCTCGGCGGCGACGCCTTCGAGGAGGTGCCGTTCGAGGCGCCGGATGTGTTTGGCGGCGACCTGGAGGTGGGTGACTTCGACAACGACGGCGTCTTTGATTTCATGGTGAGCGGCCAGCATTTCGCGGGCGGCCCCGACCTGACCTTCCTGTACCGCAACGCCCTCGCGACGGGAGAGGCCTTTGTGGAGTTCCACCGCGTCTCTCAGACGGTAGGGAGCCGGTTTGCCGTCGGAGACTATGACCGAGACAACGACCTCGACATCCTCATCACCGGCTTCGACCCAATGGCCGGCGGCCTAAACCCGCCCGGGACGCAGTTCTACGTCAATGGGGGCTTTAACCGACCTCCACAGCCTCCAAGCGGGCTACAGGCCCGTTTTGAGAATGGCGGGGCGACGTTCGAGTGGACGACCGCCACCGATGATAGTACGCCCACGCCGAGCCTGACCTACAACTTACGCGTGGGCACGGCGCCTGGCTTATCCGACATCATGGCGCCGCTGGCCGACCCGGCCACGGGCAGGCAGTGGGTGTCGGCGGCGGGCAACACGGGGACCACGCTACGCTGGCGCATCGAGGGGCTGCTTCCGGGTGCCTACTACTGGAGCGTGCAGGCCATCGATGCGCAGTACGCCGGCTCGGTCTTCGCGCCGGAGCAACTCTTTACCACCGGGGACCCCGATGACACCACCCCCCCTGCGGCGCCGCAGGACCTCCGTAGCACAGGTGGGGTCCGGGAGGTCTTGCTCACGTGGCAGCCCAACACCGAGCCTGACCTGAGCCGCTACCGCCTTTACCGCGGCACCTCCGCTGCCCCCGATACCCTCCTCGTCACGCTCTCGGCCGACGAGCAAAGCTACCTCGACACCGGTGTCCTCGGCGGCACCACCTATTTCTACCGCCTCACCGCCGCCGATGCGACGGGCAACGAGAGCGGCTTCTCGAACGAGGTGCAAGCTACGCCGGCGGCCCAGCTCTTCACCGATAGTGGCGCCAACATTTCTTCCCCGGATCCCGGTACCCTCGCCTGGGGAGATTTCGACAGCGACGGTTTTCTCGACCTCGCGCTTGCCACAGACGGCTCGCGCCTCTTTCGCAACCTCGGGGATGGACGCCTCACGTTTCAGTCCGGCAACTTCTCGGATGCTCAGGGCGGCCAGGGGATCTGGGGCGACTACGACAACGACGGCGACCTCGACCTCTTCCTGACAGGCAGGCGCTTTCGGATCAACGCATTCGCGGGGGTTTCCCTCCTCTACCGAAACGACGGGGGCACTTTTACCGACGTGCAGGCGGACATCGAGCCCATGCTCGACAGCCGTGCCGCCTGGGGCGATTACGACAACGACGGGGATCTCGACCTCGCCGTCGGAGGGGTCATAGAAGGCAACGAGGCATTTACGTTCCTCTATCGCAACGAGGAAGGCGTGTTCGAGGGGCCTGTCATCGAGGCGCCGTCGGCCTTCGACGGGTCGCTGGAGTGGGGCGACTACGACGGTGACGACGATCTGGACCTGCTCATTGGAAGCTTTCCTCTTGTCCTGCTTTTTCGCAACGATGGCGATGACGCGTTTGAACTCGTAGATCCCGACCTCAACCTGAGCGGCGCCTTCCGAGGCGGCGCGGCCCGCTTCGGCGATTATGATAATGACGGCGACCTCGACCTCGCCGTCGTTGCGAGCGATCTCGCCCGTATATACCGCAACGAGAATGGCGCCTTCGTCAACATTGGCGCGGCCCTGGCGGGGGTGCGCCTCGCCGATGCCGCCTGGGGCGATTACGACGCTGACGGGGACCTCGACCTCGTCTTGGCCGGCGCCTTTGGCGGCAGTACACGTACCACGCTCTACCGCAACGATGTGAACCAGGGCGGGCTCTTCACTGAGGTCGATTCCGGCCTGCCCGGCCTCCAGCGCCCGTCTCTTGCCTGGGGCGACTACGACCGCGACGGCAACCTCGACCTGGCCGTGATGGGAGACCGCACCGCTACGACCCGGCTTACCACCGTCATGGAAAACAACCTGGGCGTGACGAACCAGCCGCCGGGGCCGCCCACAGGGAGCTTCGCCGCGGTTGAAAACGAGGGCAGCTACGAACTCACGTGGGCACCCGGCACCGACGCCGAGACACCCCCCGCCGGCCTCACCTACAACCTCCGCGTGGGCACCACCCCCGGCGGCTTCGATGTCGTAGCACCGATGAGCCTGCCCGACGGCACGCGCCTCGTGCCCCAGCGTGGCAACGCCGGCCATACGCCCTCTTTACGCCTCGAAGGGTTGCCGCCGGGCACCTATTACTGGAGCGTGCAGGCTGTGGATCACGCCTTCGCCGGCTCCGCTTTCTTCGACGAGCAGAGCTTCACCATCAGCGGCAACAACCCGCAGCGCGTGGACACTAAGCAGCCGTCGGCCCTGCGCCTGGCCCTGGCGCCGCCCTTCCCCAACCCGTTCCGCGCTCAGACAGAGATCCGCTACGTGCTCGACGCGCCGGGGGCGGTGCGCCTGGCCGTCTACGACGTGCTGGGCCGCGCGGTAAAGGTGCTGGCGGCAGGCTACGCGGCGTCGGGTGAGCAGGCCTTGTTGTGGGACGGGCGTGGGGACGACGGGGGGCGGCTGGGCAGCGGGCTCTACGTGCTGCGCCTGGAGGCCGGCGGCAGGCACCTCACACGCACCATGACGCTCTTGCGCTAGCTAATCCGCAGTACCTCGCTACAGTTCGATGAATGAAGTTAAGCAGACACTTGGTGTAAAGGATTCTTCGTCAGCGTGCAGCAGGCCAGGGAGGTGGAGGCGC
>JAHEMB010000548.1 GCA_024643915.1 Rhodothermaceae bacterium
CTCGGTGGACAAGGACCCGTCGAAGACGGTGCCCCTGCCGCTGCAGGGCACCGTCGCCACGGACATCGTGCAGGATCAGATCTCGTCGATTCATCCCTATGGCGCCTATATAATTCCGCGCCTGGCCGATGCCGCCGGCGTGTATCACACCCATCCCAAGCTCGTCTATGTGCCAGACGATCCCCGGCTGGGCATCTACCGCGAAATGTTTGCCAACCAGATCATGATGCTGGAGGACCGGCCCGACGACGACGAGTCCGACCAGGCGAGCTATGGCAACTCTGAAGAGGTGATCAGCGAGAGCAAGCTCTACGAGGAAATCAACGGCGACAACGACCACCGCGTCGATCAGCCAATGTTTCTCCGTTCGCGCCTCTTCGACATGTGGCTGAGCGACTGGGACCGGCACCGGGGCCAGTGGCGCTGGGCCAGCTTCGAGCCGTACGAACTCGATCCCTCGCTGGAAGGTGAAGCGCGGGAGCAGGGCAAGGTTTATCGCCCCATCCCTCGCGATCGCGACTGGGCGCTCAACCGGATGAACGGCCTCTTTCCCTCCCTCGCGCGGTACGTCGATCCCAAATTCCAGGATTTTACCGAGGACTACGGGAGCATCAAGGGGCTCACGCTCAACGGGAACGAACAGGACCGCCGCCTGCTCAACCAGATGACGCGCGCCGACTGGCAGCGCATGGCAGCCGATCTCCAGAGCCGCCTCACCGATGCCATCATTGAGAAGGCCGTACGGCAGGACTGGCCGCCCGAGATCGTAGCGCTCCACGGCGATAAGGTCATCGCCACCCTCAAGGAGCGGCGGGACAAGCTGTCCCGCGTGGCGGACGAATATTACGAGATCCTGGCCGGCGTCGTGGATGTTGTTGGGAGCGATAAGCACGAGCGCTTCGAGGTGCATCGCCTCGACAGCCGCGACACCGAGGTCGTCGTCTACAAAACGTCGAAAGAAGGCGAGATCCGCAACGAGATCTACCGCCGCACTTTCCACCGGAACGAAACGGAAGAGATACGCCTCTATGGCCTAGACGGCAACGACACGTTCGTCCTCGACGGCGAAGTCGGGAAAGGCATCCACATCATCGCCGTTGGCGGGCCGGGCGACGACACATTCGAGAACAGCTCGCGGGTGCGTGGGCCTAAACGAAAGGCGGTGTTTTACGACACACCGGCCGGCACCTCGGTAACGGCCCCGCGCGACACGCGTGTGGTGGTGGATGACAAACCTTCCGTCAACGTCTACGATCCCTTCAGCTTCCAGCACGACGTCCTCCTGCCCCAGATTTTTTTCGGCTCCAACGCCGACGACGGGGTGTTTGTGGGCGGTGGGGTGAAGTTCATCAAGCAGGGCTTCCGCAAGAAGCCGTACGCCCACCTGTACCGTATCGTCGGCAATTTTGCCGCAGCCACGCAGGCTTTCAACGTGCTGTTCAACGCCCGCCACACCGGTTATGTCGGCCCGTTGGATCTGGGCTATGACGTCGAGGTGCTCTCGCCCAACAACATCCGCAACTTCTACGGGCTGGGCAACGAGACCGACGACACGATAGACAACCGCGAGTTCTACCAGGCCCGGCTGGCCCAGGTGCGCCTGGCGCCCTACCTTGCCAGGAGCGTCTCCGAGGGCGCCAGCCTCTACCTCGGCCCGACCTTCCAGTTCACTAAAGTGAAGCGGGATGACGACCGGTTCATCGGCGTGATCCAGGAAGGCATCTCCGAAAACACCTTCGACGATCAGTATTTCGCGGGGGTGGAAGGCGGGCTGACGCTCGACCTGCGCGACAGCGGCGTCAACCCCACCCAGGGGTTCCTCTGGTCCAACACCGCCGATCTCAACTTCGGTGTGGCGGGCGCGACAGACAGCTACAGCCGCCTGATGACCGACCTCCGCCTGTTCTTCTCACCCTCGCTCACGCCCCAGGTGACGCTCGCTCTGCGAGCCGGCGCCGCCCACAACATCGGCGACTTCCCGTTCTACAGCGCCAACACGCTCGGCGGCAAAAGCAACCTGCGGGGTTTCCGCAGCACGCGCTTCGCCGGGCGGACGGCTTTCTACCAGAACGCCGAACTGCGCGCCAAGCTGTTCGACTTCTCCACCTACCTCGCCATCGGCCACGTCGGCCTGCTAGGATTCGTCGATAACGGGCGGGTGTGGACCGAGGCCGACGACCGGCTGGGCGTGCCGCAGGGATTCCTGGAGGGCTACCATACGAGCTACGGCGGCGGCCTCTGGGCGACGCTCTTCGACCTAGTTGCCCTCACCGGCACCGTCGGCGTCTCGGAGGAGGAAACCCTCTTCGCGCTCAAATTCGGCTTTCAGTATTGACGGCGCTTGTTGTGTCCCACCAACAAACGCGGGCGTCGCCTGGGGGTGGAAAGCAACGACCTGGGTCCCTGAGATCTTTCTGAATTGTCGCGTGTAGGAGTGCGGAAATCTCAAACTGTGGAATCGCTATGGCTGATCATCATGATACGGCGGACGAAAAAGCGTCTCAGGCGACGTCGCTGAAGGCCGGTTCGGATGGGGCATCGCTTGAAACGGACGGCCCGCTCAATCCAGAGATCCTGCCCGTGCTGGCAACCGAGCTGGCCGAGGAGATCGACCGGGTGAAACAGGAACGCAAGGAAAAGAAGAAGGCCAAGAAAAAGAAAGACAAAGACGATAAAGACAAAGGGCTGGGGTCGAGCCGGGGCATCGAGACGATGTTTCGCACCACCTACCGCGTCCACATGGACCTCACATCCCTCGCCGACACGAAGGCCAACATCATGATCTCGATCAATGGCCTGATCATGTCCATCCTCATCGCGTCCATCGCGCCCAAGCTCGACGCAAACACTTGGCTGCTGTACCCCACCGTGGTGTTTCTCATCGGTTGCCTTACGTCGATGGTCTTCGCCATCCTGTCGGCCCGCCCGCGCGTTAGCAGCCAGTATGTCACGCTTGAAGATGTGCGCAGCAACCGGAAGAACATCCTATTTTTTGGCAACTTCGGCAACATGAGCGAGCGGGATTTCGAGACGGGCATGATCGAGTTGATGAAGAACACTGACGGGCTCTACACGAACATGATCCGCGACGTGTATGGGCTGGGCCGGGTGCTCGTGCGAAAATTCACCCTGTTGCGGATCTCCTATACCGTGTTCATGGTCGGCCTCATCGTGGGGGTCATCATGTTCATCCTTGTCTTTATTTTTCTTACCCCGGATGCGACGGTCCCACTTTCGTTCCCGCTTGCCCCGGATCCGGCCGGCATGCCCGCACAATAGGCTGTCCTCAGGGCAACAAAAACAACATACCTTTTCACGATGACGGTCAAGCTCTGGGGCGTGCGTGGCTCTACCCCGGTGCCTGGGGACCACACGCGCCGCTACGGCGGCAACACCACGTGCGTCAGCTTCGCGCTCGACGGCAAGCTCCTGGTGATTGATGCCGGCACCGGCATCCGCAGCCTGGGCGCCGCTCTCAACGGCTCGGACGAGGAGCTTTTCGTGCTATTGACCCACCTCCACGCCGACCATATTATTGGCTTCCCCTTCTTTGCGCCCCTCTACGACCCGAGCCGCAA
>JAHEMB010000549.1 GCA_024643915.1 Rhodothermaceae bacterium
GATCCCGACGCCGACTGCGCCAATTATGGAGACACAGGTATTGGTGTCGTCAGCACCATCGGATGCTTCCCTGACGGGGCGAGTCCATATGGCGTGGAGGAAATGAGCGGGAACGTGCTGGAGTGGACGCGGAGCACGGGGGCGAAGTACCCTTATCCTTCACCGGGCGCGTCGCGTCAGGAGCGGGAGTCAGAGGATGATAACGAGACCCGCATGCTGCGCAGCGGGGGGATCGGCGTCGATGTTCAATACGCCCGCTGTGCCTACCGTCACGACTCCTACCCGTACTTCCCCTATTACCTCGTCGGTTTTCGAGTGGTGGTGCACCCTGTACCTCTGGCCTCTGAACCCTCTGGACGATGAACCTCTGAAGAGGTAGCCCCGGAGCACCATGCCCCGGCCCGCTCCCTCGCGGCTCGCAACGAGGCGCCGTACTTCTGCTTCAAACGGAGATAGCTGGCGCGCTCGATATCGCCTTCGATGTAGCGTTCGTCCACCACCAGCAGCTTCCCTTCTACCCGCTCTACCTCTTCCCGCGCCGTCCTTATCTTCATCGCGCGCTCAGGAGGGGCTGGCCAGTCCACCGAATTATTTCCACGTGGGGGTGATAATTAGATGCCAGGCTATTACATTTCACTTTGTGCTCCAGCAAGTTCAGCGTGACAGGATCATGAAGCTCTTCTTCATCTCCGTTGCCTTGGCGTACGGCTGTTTGCCCGTTGCAGCCCAGTCCGTGCGAGACTACGACGGCGCCCTGAATAACCTCACCCATCCCGAATGGGGGCAGGCGGGTGGCCCCCTTCTCCGGGTGACTGCCAATGGCTACGGAGACTTGATGGCGGCGATGGGAGGGGAGGCTCGCCCTAACCCTCGTCTGATCAGCAATGAGGTTTTCGACCAGACTCAGTCTCTCCCTAACGCCCTCGGCATTAGCGACTACGGCTGGGCCTTCGGGCAATTCATAGATCACGATCTGTCCTTCGTCGGCGATCATCCGACCGAACGCGCCGATATATCCGTGCCCGCTTACGATGCGTATTTCGACCCGACGGGGACGGGTTCGCAAGTCATTCCCATGTTCAGGTCGAAGTATAACCCGGCTACCGGCCACGCACCGGACGCCCCGCGCATGCAGATCAACGAGATCACCGCCTGGATGGACGGGTCCAACATCTATGGTTCCACCGAAGCCAGGGCCCACTGGCTACGCACAGGAAGCCAGGGTGAGTTGAAGGTCTCCGCAGGCGGACTCCTACCGTATAACACCTTCTCTGGCGAGCTGAACGACTCCGTCGACCCGGAGGCGCCCTTTATGCTTATCGAAGGGCCGCCTCCGCTCAGGCACTTCGTGGCAGGAGACATTCGCGCCAACGAGCAGCCCGTCTTGACCGCCCTACATACCCTGTTCGTGCGCGAGCACAACCGCCTCTGCAACGAATTGGCCGTTACGAATCCCACGTGGACGGACGAGCAACTCTATCAGCATGCTCGCAGGATGGTAGTCGGTTTTATTCAAGTTATCGCTTTTGAAGAGTGGCTTCCGGCACTGGGCATTCACCTCGATCCCTACACCGGCTACGACGATTCGTTGAGCCCGAACATCATGAATGTTTTTTCGGCCGCAGCTTTCCGATTGGGGCACTCTCTCATCAATGGAGAGATTTTGCGCCTGGGTCCCAACGGAGAGGCTTTCCAGCTAGGCAACATACAATTGCGCGATGCCTTCTTCAATGCACGAGTCCTCCAAGACGAAGGGGGGATCGAACCCTTGCTGCGGGGCCTTGCTGCGCAACGACAGCAAACGCTCGACGCGAAGGTTATCCACGATCTGAGGAATTTCCTTTTCGGCCCTCCGGGCGCAGGCGGGCTGGATCTGGTCGCAATCAACATCAACAGGGGCCGCGAACGAGGCCTGGCAGATTATAACTCCATCCGATCAGGCTTTGGCCTCTCAGAGGTGACGGCCTTTTCAGAGATTACCTTGGACCCCTTTCTGCAGCAAAAGCTGGCAGCCTTGTACGAGAATGTACGGGACATCGACCCCTGGGTAGGCATGCTCGCAGAAGATCACCTGCCCGGAGCCGCCGTAGGCGAGACGATTGCGGCGATTTTACAGCGTCAGTTTACGGCGTTACGAAATGGAGATCGTTTCTATTTCGAACACGATCCTGCGCTTTCGACCGAAGAGGTCGCCGCGATTAAGCAAACGCGATTGTCTGCTATCATCGAAAGAAATGCAGATATTGTGGGGCTCCAAGAGAACGTCTTTTTCTCCAGGGAGCCCGTCCAAACAGCCATCGCGCCGGAGATACCTGCACCGGGTGTTATCGGTGAGATAGGCGTCTACCCGAACCCTGTCGGCTCGTTCTACACCCTGCGCATCGATGCAGCGCAGCGGGAAACGCTCGCCCTGCGTGTGTTTGATATGCTGGGCCGCATTGTGGAGCGGCGTACCCTGTCCGCAGATCCAGGATTCAACGAGTTCAGGATTATCATCGACCGCACCTTGGTCCCGGGGATGTACGTATTGGCCCTTACCTCAAGCACCGGTATGAGGACGAAAAAGCTGCTCAAGCAGTAAGGCTTCTCGCGAGGGATCGGCAGGGGCTTCTAACGATTTCCTGATCGCTTCGCGCATTCCTTTCCATCCCGGCGCCGCACGACATTTTACAAGGAAACTAAGCGCCGCACTGGCCCTCGCCGTCCGGAAATGAGATGCACCTGACATTCCGCTGGTACGGACCGGACGACCCGGTCACCCTGTCGCACATTCGCCAGATTCCCGGCGTTACGGGCATCGTAACTGCGCTCTACGACGTGCCCACCGGAGAGGTGTGGCCGATGGAACGACTTGAAACCTCGTGTGAGCAGATCAACGCCGCCGGCCTGCGTTTCGCTGTCGTCGAGAGCATTCCGGTGCACGAAGACATCAAGCTGGGGCGTCCCTCCCGAGACCGGCTCATCGAGCACTTTTGTCAGAACCTCACACACGTCGGCGCCCTCGGCGTGCCCGTCGTTTGCTACAACTTCATGCCGGTGTTCGACTGGACGCGGACCGACCTGGCAATGCGATTACCGGATGGCTCCACGGCCCTGGCCTACGATCACGCCCGGCTCACGGCAATCGACTTGAGCGGGGGCACAGCCGGCCTGCCGGGGTGGGCCGAGACGTACACCGGCGCGGCGCTCCAGGCCTTACGGGAAGCCTATAACGGGGTGGACGCGGCGCGGCTGTGGGATCATCTGGCTTACTTTCTCGAACGCGTGGCTCCCGCCGCCGAGGCAGCCGGGGTGAAGCTGGCGATCCACCCGGACGACCCGCCCTGGCCTCTCTTTGGCCTCCCGCGCATCCTCACGGACGGCGAGGCCCTGGCGCGGCTACTTGGCCTCGTCGAAAGCCCGGCCAACGGCCTCACGTTCTGCACGGGCTCGCTCGGCGCCAATCCGGCGCTCGACCTGCCCGCCCTTGTGCGTCGGTTTGGGGACAGGATCCACTTTGTGCACCTGCGCAACCTGCGCATCGCCGGCCCGAAGCGGTTCCACGAAGTGGCCCACGCCGATCCCGGCGGCAACA
>JAHEMB010000022.1 GCA_024643915.1 Rhodothermaceae bacterium
GTGATGGCGCATCCGGCGAAAACGTTTGCCTGGGATGCACAGTTCGAGGACACGCGCCCGAAAGCCCGGTACAGGAACCTGTCGCACCGCGAGGCGGCCCGGTTCGCGCAGTTGCTTTTTACGACGTCGAACGATCCTGCACGATGGGCCCTCGCCCGAGAGCTGATGGCGTTTGTGGAGGACCAGTTTGTGATCTGGACACACGACGATGCCGCCACACGCACGAACTGGTTCAAGGAGGGCGCTAAGTGGAACGGCAACGTGGAGGGTGGTGGGAAGGACTGGTTCCTGCCGGCGGCCCTGGAGCAGTACGCCTTCTACACCCCCATCGCCGGCACCACGTCGAACGTCATCCATGCCTATTGCGCAGCCTACGAGGCTACCGGGGAGGCAGGCTACCGGGACCGGGCGCGTGCCCTGTCGCGCTCCCTCCTTGCGGCGCAGGCCTACCACGGTGGCGGCGAGATACCGACCCATCTGCGCAAGACCCTCCCAGAGGAGAATTGGCTGAACAACTCAGTCTATGCCGCCATGACGTTGATGGAGGCGAGGTGCCTTTAGGGCGTGTTGACCTCACGCCTTCAGGTCGGGCGCAGGGTAAGAGGCTTCAAAAGGTGCACCATCGCCCCGCAACATGGCATCGTGCAGGTCCGTTTCCCGGCTAACCAGAGACCAGGCGCGCAACACTTCGGCCACGCCCCACGCCTGGGCAAAGCAGCCGCGCGGCGTGAAAGGCGCGTCGCCATCGAAGATCTCGCTGACGGAGCCCAGGCCATGGTCGGCGAGGTGGCGCAGCAGGGGCAGGAGGAACGACCGAGCCTGCGCCGCCGGGTAGACCCGTAGGTGGGCCGCCACAAAGGGGCCGATGAGCCAGCTCCAGACGGTGCCCTGGTGGTAGGCGCCGTCGCGATGCCACGGGTCGCCGCCATAATGGCCTTGGTAAGCAGGGTCCTCAGGCGCGAGGCTGCGCAGGCCGTGCGGCGTCAGCAGGCGCCGGGCACAGGCATCGACGACGGCCTTCTGCCGGGATGCGTCGAGCGGCGTGTGAAGGAGCGACACGGCAAAGAGCTGATTCGGGCGCAGCGAGGGATCGTCTCCATCGGGCGTGTCGAGAACATCGTAGCAGTATCCGGCCTCGGCATTCCAGAAGCGCGCGAAGCTCTCCCGGACACGCCCGGCCTCTTCCGCGTAAACGGCGTCAGGGCGGCCCAGAAGCGTCGCGAAGTCGGCCATCGCGCAAAGGGCGTGGTACCAGAGCGCGTTGATCTCCACGGGCTTGCCGATGCGCGGCGTCACCACCCAGTCGCCCACCTTGGCATCCATCCAGGTGAGCTGCACACCGGGCTCGCCCGCGTAGAGCAGGTGATCGTGGGGATCGACGTGGATATCGTACCGGGTGCCTCGCTGGTGCCAGGCGATGACGCCCTCCAGGATGGGGAAAAGGTCGGCCAGGAGCCCATCGTCGCCTGTCGCCGCATGATAGGAGCGTACAGCCTCAACGTACCACAGCGTGGCATCGACGGTGTTGTATTCCGGCGCCTCGCCTGCGTCGGGGAAGCGATTCGGCAGCATGCCCTTATCGATGAAATGGGCGAAGGTGCGGAGGATGCTGGCGGCGACGCCGGGGCGGCCGGTGGCGAGCGTCAGGCCGGGCAGGGCGATCATCGTGTCGCGCCCCCAGTCGCTGAACCAGGGATAACCGGCGATAAGGGTGCGGCCCTCGGGGTCGACCGGCGTGGCGCGGTGCACGACGAACTGGTCGGCCGCCAGCACGAGTTGCCGGACCGCTGCCGGCGCCTCGGCCAGCCCGGAGGCGGCTACGAGGCGATGCGCGTGGGCCTCCCGCTCCAGGGAAGCCGCCGTGCTGTCGAGCAAGGGCGCCGCTTCGGTGCTGGCAACGAGGGTGAGGGAGGTGCCCGGCTCGAGGGTGACCGTGAAGGTGCCGGCGTGCAGGTGGTCCTCGGTGGCGTCGAGGCCTCGGTAGGCTTCCACGTCGAGGAAGAAGTCGCGGTACCAGGCGTGCTCCGGCGTGGCCTCGGCCCGGTCGCTCAGCAAGAAAAACGGCGTGGCGCCGTCGAAGGCCGTCACGCGCAGCCCATGCTCGACCGGATCGACTTGCATCCGCCAGTCCCCGGCGTGCGTGCTACCGTGGTAGTCGCGGTAGTTGACGAGCGCTTTGAGGGTGAGCGTCAGGGGGCCGCTCGCACGGATGAGGTCGTAGCGGACATAAGTTGTGTTGGCGCCCTGTTGCATCCAGAGGCGTTTCTCCAGGAGGGCATCAGCCAGGCTGAAGGTCCAGACGGGCGTCGTGCCTTCGAGGCGAAACCGGTCGAGGTGGAGGAAGCCCGACGGATCGACCGTGCCGCCTGCCCAGCGGTTGGCCGCGAGGGGGTACGCCATGCCGTCGTAGAAAGCCGTCTCCTCCAGCTTCGACACGAGCAGGGTGCGGCCGACGGGTGGCTTGAGCGCCGCGACGAGCAGGCCATGATAGCGCCGCGTCATGGGGCCGGCCACCGTGCCCGAGGCAAAGCCCCCGAGGCCGTTGGTCACCAGCCATTCCTTGCGGCCCGAGACGTTCAGCGCCGCGCACAGATCGCGTCCGAATTCGATCATGACGATGTGAGTTTAGGGTTTCGAGCTTCGGGTTTCGAGTTTTTAGTTTCGGGTTGCGGGTCACGATCAACCGAGCCGGTGCGCCAGCCCTTCGGCGTAGAAGGCGGGCCAGGATGGGCTCCCGTCCGTCGCCCGGTGGGCCGCGTTCAGGTCGGCCAGCATCTCGCTGAGCATGTCGAGCACGACGGGCCGGGCAACGAGGAGGGCGAAGCCATGGTCGAGGAGCCACTGCGCGTACCAAGCGGGCCAGGCTTCGTCGTAGACGCCGCCGAGGGTGGTCTCTTCGTATTCGCCGTGGGCCTTGCCGGCCCGGTGCAGGAGGTGCTCAATCGCGGCTTCGTTTGTGCGGTTCATTTCAGATAGGCTCTGGTTGTAGCATGCCGTTCACTTCGTGCAGCAGCGCATGGCCGTTGGCGGCCTCGGCGGCGCCGTTGACGTGCGCCGCGCCGGGGGCGCCGCCGCTCTGCTGGATCAGCTTGGCGACGAGGGCCGTCCAGCCGGTCTGGTGGCTGGCGCCGACGCCCGCGCCGTTGTCCCCGTGGAAATACTCGTAGAACAGGGCGTAGTCGCGCCAGTGCGGGTCCTGCTGGAAGTAGTCCACGCCGCCGTAGAAAGCCCGCCGGCCCTCTTCGTCGCGCAGGAAGATGCTGGCGAGGCGGCGCGACAGCTCTGCCGCCACCTCCTCCAGGGTCGCGACCCGGCCCGTGCCGTGGGGCAGTTCCACCTTCAACTCGTCGCCGTAGTAATGGTGGTACTTCTGGAGGGACTCGATCATCAGGTAGTTGACAGGAAACCAGATCGGGCCGCGCCAATTCGAGTTGCCGCCGAACAGGCCCGTGCTAGACTCGGCCGGCTCGTACCGTACCTGATGCACCTGCCCGTCCACCGCGAAGGTATAGGGCTCGGCCTCGTGCTTCTTGGAGACGGCACGCAGGCCGTAGTCGGACAGGAACGCCGCCGGGTCGAGCATCCGCCCGAGGACGCTTTCGAGCTGGAAACGGTCGACGAGGGAGAGCAGCAGCCGGCCGCCTTCGCCCTGGTGCGTGAGGGAGGCGATCTCTTCGACGAGGTGGGGGCGGTACTTGATGAACCACTCCATCCGCTGCCGGAAGCGCGGCAGCTTTTCCAGCAGGTCCGGCTCGATCGTCTCCACCGCGAAAAGCGGGATCAGGCCGACGAACGAATCGACCTTCATCGGGAGGAGGCGACCGTCGGGAAGGCTCAGCATATCGTAGTAGAAGCCCTCCTCCTCGTCCCACAGGCCGCGCCCGCCGCAGGCCCGGTTGATGGCGTTGGCGATGGCGACGAAGTGCTCGAAGAATTTGGTCGCCACGTCTTCGTACGCCGGCTTCGTGCGCGCCAACTCCAGGGCGATGGCGAGCATGTTGAGGCAGTACATCCCCATCCACGCCGTGCCGTCGGCCTGCTCCAGGCGGCCGCCCGTCGGCAGGGGCGCGCTCCGGTCGAAGACGCCGATGTTGTCGAGCCCGAGGAAGCCGCCCTGGAAGATGTTGCTGCCTGAGGCGTCCTTGCGATTGACCCACCAGGTGAAGTTGAGCAGCAGCTTATGGAAGACCTTTTCGAGGAACTCGGTGTCGGCCACGCCGGTGACGTTGCGGGCGATCTTGTAAACGCGCCAGGCGGCCCAGGCATGCACCGGCGGATTGACGTCGCCGAAGGCCCATTCGTAGGCGGGGATCTGGCCGTTGGGGTGCATGTACCACTCGCGCAGCAGCACGATGAGCTGGCGCTTGGCCCACTCGGGGTCGAGCATGGCCATGGGGATCATGTGGAAGGCGAGGTCCCACGCGGCGAACCACGGGTACTCCCACGTGTCCGGCATCGAGAGGACGTCCAGGTTGTAGAGGTGCCCCCAGTCGCTGTTGCGGCCGAACAGCCGCGAATCGGGCGGCGGCGGCGCGGCAGGGTCGCCCTTGAGCCACAGCTCGGTGCTGTAATGGTAGAACTGCTTGCTCCAGAGCAGCCCGGCAAAGGCCTGTCGCTGCACGCTCCGCTCGTCTGCCGTCAGGTTAGGGGGTTGGATGGCATCGTAGAACGCATCGGCCTCCTCGATCCGCCGGTCGAAAATCTTGCAGAAGTCGGCGAAGGGCCTGGCAAGGGCCTGGTTGGAGAAGCGCACCTTGACTGTGTACGACTCGCCGGGAGCGATGACGGTACGGATGCGCGCCGCCACCTTGGTGCCCTCGCGCGCCGGGTTCACGCGGTCGAGGTGTTTGTTCACCACCGCCTCGTGGATGCCGTCCTTCACGTAGGGGGAGGCGTTGGCCGCGCCGAAGAGGTGCTCGGCGTTGGTCTCGTTCTCGGTGAAGAGCAACTCCGGCGGCTCGCTGCCCGGCGCGAAGACGTACCAGAAGCGCTCGCCGAGGTGCGGGTGCTCGCCGCGCACCACCGCTACGTTGCTGCCGTTGGAGGCGTCGTGCAGGGTCGGCTTCGGCCGGTCGTAGCCCCACGCCCACGTGTTGCGGTACCACAGGTGCGGCAGCACGTGGAGCGCCGCCGGGTCCGGCCCGCGGTTGACGGCGGTGATGCGGCACAGAATATCTTCTTCGTCCTCCTTCGCATACTCGATGAACACGTCGAAGTAGCGGCTCTCGGCGAATGCGTCGTGGAGGGCGTCGATCAACTCGAACTCCGGGGCGAGCCGGTCGCGGCGGCCGTTCTCCTCGACGAGCCTGGCGTACGGATACTCCACCTGCGGGTACTTGTAAAGCATCTTCATGTACGCGTGCGTCGGCGTCCCGTCGAGGTAGAAATAGTACTCCTTCACGTCCTCGCCGTGGTTGCCCTCGTTGCCCGTCAGCCCGAAGAGGCGCTCCTTGAGAATCGGGTCGCGCTCGTTCCACAGGGCGACGGCCAGGCAGGTGTTCTGAAACCGGTTGCAGAAGCCGCCCAGCCCGTCCTCGTTCCATCGGTAGGCGCGGCTGCGGGCGTGGTCGTGCGGGAGGTACTCCCAGGCGTTGCCATGCGGGCTGTAGTCCTCGCGGACGGTGCCCCAGGCGCGCTCGCTGAGGTACGGCCCCCAGTTCTTCCAATCAGCCGCGCGGGTTTCGGAAGCGGCGAGGCGTTTGTGTTCAGCAGTGTTCGGCAGGTTCATCGTTTTCTTCCTGAAGCGTAGGGTGATCGTATGGACGACTTATTCCTGCGTCTCGTCCATACGTCCACACCTCCAGTCGTCCACACGTTATTCTGAGGACCAGGCGGTGCGGAAGTCGGGGTAGAGGGTCAGGCCACCGTCCACGTAGAGCGTCTGGCCGGTGATGTAGGCGGCCTCCTCGGAACAGAGGAAAGCGGTGACGGCGGCCATCTCCTCGGAGGTGCCGGCGCGGGCCATCGGGATGTGGGCCTCCACCATCGCCCGCTTCTCGGGGTCGTCCACCCAGGCCCGGTTGATGGGGGTGACGGTGGCGCCGGGGCCGATGGCGTTGACGCGGATGCCACGGCCGGCGTACTCCAGCGCCAGCGTCCGCGTCAGGTTCTGCATCCCGCCTTTGCTGGCCGAGTAGCCGATGAAGCGGGGCTTGGGGATCTCCTGGTGGACGCTGGAGACGTTGATGACGACGCCCGGCTTGCCTGCCTCCAGGAAATGCTTGATAGCCTCTTTGGCGCACAGGTACGCCCCGCGCAGGTTGACTGCGATGACCTTGTCGAAGGCGGCGATGCCGTTGACGTGCGAGTCGCCGGCAATCTGGATGCCTGCGTTGTTGATCAGCACGTCGAGGCCGCCCAACTCGGCGATGGTCGTCTGGATCATGCGCTCGACGTCCTCTTCCTTCGAGACGTCGGCCTGGATGAGGCTGACCTGGACACCCGCGCACCGCACCTGGTCGGCGCAGCGTTGCACGGCCTGGATCATGGCCTGGGTGCCGAGGGCCTCTTCGACCATGTTGAGGTAGTTGATCGCCACGTTGGCGCCTTCTTCGCCGAAGCGAACGGCGATGGACTGCCCGATGCCCGAGCTGCCGCCGGTGACGAGGACGTTCTTGCCGCGTAAGCCTTTCATGGGAGGGTACGTTGTCAATAGTCGGTGGTTAGTTGTGTGGAGCTTGCCGGCTCCTCGATGATCTGCATCGCATGGCCGTCCGGGTCGCGGACGAGGAAGCCCCGCGCGAAGCCGAGGTCGGTCGTTTCGAGCGCGACGACGCCCGGCGAGATGAAGTCGTAGCGGCCCGCCCGCAGCCGCCGGGCCAGCGCCTCGGCGTCGGGGACGACGAGCGTCGTCTGCCAGTGGAGCAGGTCGTTGGGGCGCGCCTCGGCGGGGTAGGGCCGCCCGTCGCGGGGTGTGAGGTATTCGAGGAACTCGATGCCGGGGCCGCCGGGGGCGCGCAGCCCGGTGATGCGCAGCCGCGCGCCGAAGACGTTGTTCAGGTGCTCCTGCTCGGTCCCGTAGTTCTCACTCTCTCCGGCCACGCGCAGCCCCAGCACATCCCGGTAAAATCGCAGGCTCGCCTCGGAATCCGCCACGACGAGGGCCGTGTGGTCGATGCCGAGGAACAGGCGGTCGGTGGGTTGCTGCCAGCGCATGTTGCCTTTGCCGGGGGGGAAGTAAATGATCTCCAGGTTGTGCCCGTCGGGGTCTTTGAAATAGAAGGCCCGGATGCCGGCGGCGGGGGTGTTCCAGTCGGGGAGGCGCTGCGGGGCGGTGGAGCTATGCTGCACTTTGTGCGCCCGCAGGTGCGCGTAGGCCTGGTCCATGTCTCGCACAACGATAGCGACGTGCTGGAACCACCGGTCGTTGCTGCGGCTGTCGTCGGGGAGGGGGCGGCCCTTCGG
The DNA here is from genome assembly GCA_024643915.1 of Rhodothermaceae bacterium. GTDB lineage: Bacteria > Bacteroidota > Rhodothermia > Rhodothermales > JAHEMB01 > JAHEMB01. Next base: position 7,405 of record JAHEMB010000022.1, read on the forward strand.
CGTCAGGTACTCCGTCAGCGCGATCTCCTCATGGCCCAGGCGCAGCCGCACCACGCGCAGCCGCACGCCGAAGAGGCCGTGCAGGCGCTCGTACGCCTCCCCCCACCCCTCTACGTCCGATGCCTTCTCGAACGAAAGCACGTTGGTGTAAAACGCCACCGCGCGATCCATGTCTGAGACGGTCATCCCCACCGCGCCGACGGTCTGCACGGCCTCCTCCGACGCGGTGACCTCGGCGGCAGCCTGTGCCCACCCGGTGGCGGGCAGCGCCAGGATCAGCCACAGGACGAGCCAGGCGCGAGTGAGCACGAGACGAAGCGACGCGTTCATGCCAGGACCGGTTGTGCGAGCGGTTGCTGCACCACGGAGGCGCCGAGCCGCTCCAGCAGGTGATCGCCCACGCGCAGGGCGTTGGCCATGATGGTCAGCGCCGGGTTGACGGCGGCGCTCGACGGGAAGAAGCTGCCGTCCACCACGTAGAGGTTGTCCACCTCGTGCGCCTTGCAAAAGACGTCCAGGGCGCTGGTGCGCGGGTCGTGCCCGAAGCGGATGGTGCCGTTCTGATGCGCCACGCCCGCCAGTGGGATGCGTTGCCCGAGGAACAGGTTACGGGCGAAGAGCCCTTCGTGGCATTCGTGCCCGTGGATGTCGCATTTCGTCTGCTGCTGCATCAGGCGCCGCAGCTTTGCGATCAGCCGCCGGTGCCCTTCTTCGTTGTTGGGGCGGTAGCGCAGGACGATGTTGCCCTCGCGGTCCAGCGTGACGCGGTTGTTGGGGTCGGGCAGGTCCTCCGAGGTCAGCCAGAAGTCGAGCGAGTGGCGGGCCATGCGGTCGAGCGTCCAGCCCGGTGCAAGGGCCGGGGCGCCCGCCTTGAGCGTCTCGCCGTCGAGCTTGCCGACGAAAGAGATGTGGCCCATCGGATAGGCCCATTCCTCGGAGCCGAAATAGAAGTCGTTGACGGCGAGGCTCTTCTGGAAGACGGTCGGGTTGGGGCACTTCGAGAGCGCCATCATCACCGAGTTGATGTGGCCCATGTAATGCCGCCCTACCACGTCCGAGCCGTTGGCAAGACCGTTCGGGTGCGTCTCGCTGGCCGACCGCAGCAGCAACGCCGCCGAGTTGATTGCTCCACAGGCCACCACGACGACGTCGCCGCGGTAGACTTCCGGTGTCCCGTCGCGCTCGACGTGCACCGCCGTCACGGCATGGCCCGGGGCGTCCGTCTCCAGCCGCGTCACTTTCGCGCCGGTGACAAGCGAGACGTTGGCGTGCTGCAGGGCGGGATCGACGCAGCAGACCTGCGCGTCGCTCTTGGCGCCGACGAGGCAGGGATGGCCGTCACACGTTAGGCAGCGAATGCAGGCGCTCGTGCGTGGGTTCTTCTCGTCGAGCATGATGCCGAGCGGCACAGGGAAAGGCCGCAGCCCCAGCCGTGCAAAGTCGTCGTGGAGCTGCTGCATACGCGGCTCGTGGGAGACGGGCGGATGGGGATAGGGCGCGCTGGCCGGCGGCTCGGTCGGGTCGATGCCGCGCTCGCCGTGGACGTGGTAGAGGCGCTCGGCCTCGGTGTAGTAGGGCTCCAGGTCCGCGTACGCAATCGGCCAGGCCGGCGAGAGGCCGCCGTGGTGCCGGATCTCTCCGAAGTCCTCCTTGCGCAGGCGGAAGAGGGCGGCGCCGTAGAACTTCGTGTTGCCGCCCACCCAGTAGTTGGTGTGGGGGTGGAGGGGCTTGCCGGCCTCATCGCGCCAGTGCTCTTTCGTCTGGTACCGGCCCTCAACGTTGACGGCGTGGGTGGACCAGTTGGCCTGCTCGCGCGGCACATAGTCGCCGCGTTCGAGGAGGAGGATGCGCTTGCCGGAGGGGGCCAGGCGGTAAGCGAGCGTGCCGCCGCCGGCGCCGGTGCCGATGATGATGACGTCAAAGGGAGTGTTTTGCGACATGGCGCTCTCTGCGTAAAGGAGGAGGGGGCAGACGGCGGGGCAAAGGGGCCGGGGCGGCGACGAGCGGCCCCGGCCCCTTTGCCCGTTCCTTCCATCACCCCAGCGGGGCGGTGCCGAAGTTGACGCCGAAGCGGCGGCACCAGATGGTCACCGAGCGGTACTGGCTCAGGTCCAGGTCAGCCGGCAACGTGTAGTTCTGGTCGCCTACGTTGCCCTTGAGGGCGCCGACGTGGAAGAAGCCGGCCTTCGTCACGGTGTCGTTGTCGCTGGCGTCGGGCGCCTTGCCCAGGTAGACCTGCACGTCCGGGCCGTTGGAGGTCTCGAAGCCGGCGAAGCGCAGCACGGTCGAGCCGTCGGCGAGGCGGTAGATCGAGGCGGTGCCTTTCGTCTCGTGGGACACGCTGTGGAAGGTGCCTTCAGACAGCTTCATCGGCCCCGTGGCGGTGGCGGCGGTCGCCTCCGCCGGGAAGGACTCGTTGACGCGCTCGTTGATGAAGGCGCGTTCCGGGCGGAAGAGGAACCAGCTGATGCCTGTCACGAGGACGGCGGCCAGCAGGATGAGCTTGCGGTTTTTCATGGGTTTGCGTTTGGGTTGTCTGGGTGATACACGGCCCCAGGATTCGGGGCCACTCATTGGTCGTTGCCGTGCGCCGATCCTTACAGGGTCCCTACAGCGTCCCTTGCTCCATTGGGGTGATGATGATGCGGAGCACATTGGTCGTTTTCGGATAGGCGAAGCCGTCGCGCACGCGCCGCACTTTGTCCTGCTCGGATGCGCCGGTGTTGGGCGCCATCTGGCGCGGGGCCTGGTCCGGCCCGATGCCCGGCTCCTGGTTGACCTCCGTGCCGGCGTCCCACAGGAGGAGTTTTGCTGTGAGGTCGCCGCTGAGGGGCTGCCCCTTGTCGAAGAGGGGGAGGCCCTTGTCGTCGGGCGCATAGAAGAGGTCGTTCGACTGCCCGAACATCGTCACAAAGGACAGCCGGTCCCCCGGTTCGGCCTCGAAGGTGAACGTGAAGACGGCGCCCGGCGTGGCGGGTCCCGGCGCCTCGGCGCCCACCGGCGTGTTGAAGAGGCCGCCCGTCTGCACGCCTGGACGGCTCACGAGGGAGGCCAGCAGCACCTCCGGGTTCCCATCTTCGGCCTGTGCCTCCAGGCCCATGCCCGCGTCTTTCTTGCCGGCTTTGAAGAGCACAGCCTTTTTCGTGTGGACGATGTACAGCCCCGGCGACAGGGCGAAGGGCCAGCGCGTGCCGTCGGAAGCGAGCTGCCCCCCGGCATCTGCGATGTTTTCGATGCGGACCTCGAAGGTCGTGCGGCTGGACTTCGTATCGGGCCCGGCGCCGGTGGCAACGAGCAACAGGAGGCCGAGGAGCAGGCCGCTCAAGGCGAAAAGCTTCGTGGTTTTCATGGTCGATCTCGCGCGTCAATGGTGGATATGTTAGACGCTGATTGGTCGCGCGAATCGACCTGACCTTACATCATGCCTGCTGTTTTTTGCTATCGGGGGAGAAGGAACGCAGCGCGGTCAGAAGCCGGCGCCGGTCGTTTTGAGGCGGAGGCGGTAGAGGGCGGTGTTGGCGGTGATGTAGAGTGTGGCGCCGTCATCGCCCCAGGCTACGTTGGCCGTGGGAACGCCCATCGGGATGCGGCCCAGGAGGGTGCCGTCCGGGGCGAAGACGTAGAGGCCGCCGGGGCCGGTGGCGAAGAGGTTGCCGGCGCGGTCGAGTTTGAGTCCGTCCGGTAACCCCGGGTTCTCCGGCCCGACACGGTTCGTGGCCTCGTAAAAGAGGCGACCGTTGGCGAGCGTACCGTCGTCCTGCACGTCGTAGGCCATCCAGATGGCCCGCTCCGGGTCGGAGTTGGCGATGTAGAGCGTGCGCTGGTCGGGCGAGAACGCCAGGCCGTTCGGCGCACTCAGGTTCTCTTCGAGTAGCGTCAGTGTGCCGGGGGGGGTGAGGCGATAGACGCCGGTGAAGGCGAGCTCGCGCGCCGGGTCGACGAAAGCCTCGGGCAGGCCGTAGGGCGGGTCGGTGAAGTAGAGGTCGCCGTTCGCATGAAAGACGACGTCGTTGGGGCTGTTGAACCGCTTGCCCTGGTAGCGGTCCGCCAGGGTGGTATAGCTGCCGTCGGGCTTGAGACGGGCGATGCGGCGGTCGCCGTGCTGGGCGAGGACGAGCCGCCCCTCGGCGTCGAACGTCAGGCCGTTGGCGCCGGGCTCGTGCCCCGCGAACGGGGCCTCGCCCGTGTAACCGCTTGGTCGGAGAAACAGGCTAACGCCTTCGCTCTCCTGCCACCGGTAGACGGCGTTGTGCGGGATGTCTGAAAAGAGCAAGGCGCCCTCTGCCGCATCCCAGACCGGCCCTTCGACCCAGGTGAAGCCGTCGGCCAGCTTTTCGAGGCGGGCCTCCTGCGGTACCAGCGCGTCGAAGCGCGGGTCGAGCCGCTCGATGGCGCCGCCCGGCTGGGCCGAGGCGTCGGGGGCCGGGGACAGCAGGGCAAGGAGCATCCAGGCAGAGATCAACCGCAGGGCCGAGAATTTTTTCATCTTCGGGGCACCGTATAAGATTTCCAGGCTCGACAAGATCTAGACAAGATAAGGACGAGCGGTGCCATCGAGACGCTCAGGCTGCCACGCTGCGGAGGGCCACCGGGCCGGCGAGCAGCGGCGCCGTGCGGCAGGGGTGTCCGTTGGCCACGGCCCCTGCCGGCACGTCGTCGAACACCACGCTGCCTGCCCCGACGACGGCCTCGTCGCCGATGGTGACGCCGGGCAGGATGACCGTGCCCTCGCCGATCCACGCGCCCCGACCGATGCGGACGGGGAAGGTGAGGCGGCGCGGCGCCGGCCCCCGCAACGCCGCCACGACGTGGCACGCCGAGTAGATGTGCACGCCGCTGCCGACGTACACGTCCTCGCCCAGCACGACGCCGCCTTCGTCCCGGATCACGCAATCGGCCTCCAGAAAAGCACCGGCCCCCAGCACGATCCGGTCGCCGAAGTCGCAGTAGAAAGGCGGCTCGATCCAGGCGCCACTTCCGGCGCCGCCCAGCAGTTCGCGCAGCAGGCTAAAGCGTTCGGTCCAGGCCGTCCCGCTCGTCCGGTTGTATTGCTGAAGGAGGCGGAGCGTGCGGTCGCGCTCGTCCGAGAACCCGGCCAGCGTCCGTGCTGTTGACGACCATCGCTTGTTGAGAGGGGTCCTTTTCATTGCTCGGTTCCTTTTTGAGAAAGCAGCGCGGGGGCGGGGGCGCCGGGCAGGCCGAGGCGCATCCGGTAGAGGCCGCTCCGCGCGCAGAGGTAGAGGGTGTGCCCGTCGTCGCCCCACGCCATGTTGTGCGGGTGCTTCGGCGGGATGAGGGTGCCCAGGTGCCGGCCGTCGGGTGCGAGCACCCACAGGCCACCGGGGCCGGAGACGTACAGGTTGCCCTGCGCGTCTACCTTGACGCCGTCGAGGGCGTCCTCGCCCGGCGCGTCGGTCATGTCGAAGAAGATCGCGCCGTTCGCGAGGGTGGCGTCCGGCCCGACCTCGTAGCGCATCACCACCTTGTGCTGCTCGTCCCAGTTGGTTACATAGAGATATTTTTCATCGGGCGAGAAGGCGAGGCCGTTGGGGCCTTTGAGGTCGGTGCTGAGGCGTTTCAGCGTGTCCTGGTAGAGGGCGTAGACGCCGCTGAACGGCAGCTCCTTGCGCGGGTCGTCGTAGACCTGCGGCAGGCCGAAGGGCGGGTCGGTGAAGAAGAGCGTGCCGTCGGAGCGGTAGACGAGGTCGTTGGGGCTGTTGAGCCGTTTGCCCTGGTAGCGATCTGCCAGGACGGTGAGGCTGCCGTCCTTCTCCAGGCGCGTCACGCGGCGGTTGCCGTGCTCGTTGATTGTGAGGCGGCCCTCGCCGTCCAGCGCCAGCCCGTTCGAGCCCGGCTGCCGGTACGCGGCGATATCGGCCCCATCGTAACCGCTCGGGGTGCGGAAGACGTCGAGCCGCCCGTCCGCGTCATAGCGGTAGATGGTATTCTCGTTGGGGTCGCTGAAGAGCAAGGCGTCTTCGCCGGGATGCCATACCGGCCCCTCGGTAAAGGTGAAGCCCTCGGCCAGCTTGAACACTTTTGGGTTCGGCCCAACGATGGCGTCTATCGCCGGGTCCAGCCGGATCACCTCCACGTTGACCTCCTGCGGCGTCGCCAGGGCCACCGGCCCGGCTGCCCCCTGGTAGAATTCCAGTTTCGCCTCGCGCATCCAGATGAAGTTCGTCGGCGGGTTCGAGATGGGCCCATTCATGCCGAAGACGGCGAGCTGAATGGCCTGGCCCGGCTGGACGTTGCGCCCCACCACGAGGCGGTTCGGCGCGTTCCACCCGGCGACGACGGAGCCGCCTCGCTGCCCAAGACCGCGCGCCAACTCACCGTCCACCCACACCTCCGCGTAATCGTCGATCGCCGTCTGAAAAACAACGGTCGCGCCAGTGGGGTCGAAGACGCCGATGCGGTCGGGGACGGTCAGGCGGAGGCGGTACCAGTTGAAGCTGATCCGCCCGTTCCCCCGGCGCTGCGTGAGGGCCGCCGGGGCCATCCCCTCCCAGCCCGTGTCGTCGAAGTCGGCGCCGCCCGCGTGGGGTGTGTAATCGTAGGTGCGGACGGGGGTGCCGGTGGGCTGGCCGTCCGGTCCCGGCCCGGTGAAGTCCACCTCGACGATGCGGGTGTCGCTGTAGCGCCACTGGCCCTGCACCAGCCGCACACCCTCCTCCGTCGCCAGGTCGATGACGGCTTCCGGCGGCCCTTCCGGCGCTTCCTGGGCGCGCGCCTGGAGCGGGAGGCCCCCTATCAACAAAGTCCCGAAGAAGATCAAGATTCGCTTTTTCATCGCATCCTCAGGTTATGGCACATGGCGAGCGGAGCCGGGGAAGGGCCGGCGGAAAGATCCCACACCCTTCCCTCCCCCCCGCCCATACCATCAGTTCGCCTTCACCACGTAGTAGTTGAAGGGATCGGAGACGTCCTTGAACCAGTGGGCGACGCCGTTGGGGACGACGATCACGTCGCCGGGCTGGAGATGGCGGGTCTCACCGCCACGGATGGCG
>JAHEMB010000550.1 GCA_024643915.1 Rhodothermaceae bacterium
TGTGCCTCATCCCTGACTCGGCCCATGGCACCAACCCCGCCAGCGCCGTCATGGCCGGCATGAGCGTCGTTGCCGTGAAGACGAGCGAGGCCGGCGACATCGACCTGGACGACCTGGGCGCCAAGGCCGAAAAGCACGCCGACGACCTCGCTGCACTCATGATCACCTACCCCTCCACCTTCGGCGTTTTCGAGCAGGAGATCCGGGAGATCTGCGACATCGTCCACCGCCACGGCGGGCAGGTGTATCTGGACGGGGCCAACATGAACGCTCAGGTGGGGCTGTGCCGCCCGGGCGAGTACGGCGCCGACGTGTGCCATCTGAACCTGCACAAGACCTTCGCCATCCCCCACGGCGGCGGCGGGCCGGGCATGGGGCCGATCTGCGTGGCCGAACATCTCGCGCCCTTCCTGCCGGGCCACCCCCTCGTCGCGACGGGCGGCGACGAGGCCATTGGGCCGGTGAGCGCGGCGCCCTACGGCAGCGCCCTCATCCTGCTCATCTCGTGGGCCTACATCGCCTTGCTGGGGCCGGAAGGGCTGAAGAAATCGTCGCAGGTGGCGGTGCTCAATGCCAACTACGTGGCAAAGCGGCTGGCTGAGCACTACGACATCGTGTACCGGGGCAAAAACGGGCGGGTGGCGCACGAGTTCATCCTGGACCTGCGCCCCTTCCGCCAGCAGACGCCCCTAACGGAGGTGGACGTGGCTAAGCGGCTGATGGACTACGGCTACCATGCCCCCACGATGTCGTGGCCCGTCGTCGGCACCATGATGATCGAGCCGACCGAGAGCGAATCGAAGGCCGAACTGGACCGGTTCTGCGATGCAATGATCTCGATCCGCGCGGAGATTCAGGAGGTGGCCCTGGGCCTGGCCGACGGGGAGCGCAATGTACTGCGGAACGCCCCGCACACGGCGGCTTTCGTGCTGGCCGAGAACTGGGCGCAGCCTTACACGCGGGCGCAAGCTGCCTTCCCCGCGCCCTGGACGCGCGAGCACAAGTTCTGGCCGTCCGTCCGCCGCGTGGACGACGCCTACGGCGACCGCAACCTCATCTGCGCCTGCCCGCCGATGGAGGCCTACGCGGAAGAGGCGTGAGCGAAGGCTCTGGAGATAAACGGGGCGGCTCTCGTGCGGGGGCCGCCCCTTTCTCTTCTCAGGATTTATCCCGATACTGGGAGCCCTGCGCCTCTCGATCTCACAACCCCCAGGCTTCATGGCGTCGTCTGTTGCAGCGCCTTCTCCGATGCAGAAAAGCCGTCCGGCCAGCAGGCCGGTAGCGGCGAAAAGCCGGTGGGTGCAGGTGCTCTTTACGCCCGTCAGCCTCGCGCCCCTCGTCTATTTCCGCCTCGTCTTCGGGGCCATCATGGTGTGGGAGGTGGGGCGGTACCTCAGCAAAGGCTGGGTGCAGCGGTATTTCATCTTCCCCATCTACCACTTCACTTTTCCCGGCTTCAACTGGGTGCAGCCCTGGCCCGGCGACGGGATGTTCTGGCATTTCTATGCCCTCGGGCTGCTGGCGTGCTGCCTCGTGCTCGGCGCCTGGTACCGGCTCAGCGCGGCGCTGTTTTTCCTCGGCTTCACCTACGTCTTTCTGCTCGAACAGGCGCGCTACCTCAACCACTTCTATCTCGTCGTCCTGGTGAGCTTCCTGATGGTGTTCCTTCCGGCGCATCGCGGGTTGTCGGTGGATGCCTGGCGCCGCCCGGCCCTCCGCGCCACGACGGCGCCGGCCTGGACGCTCTGGCTGCTGCGCTTTCAGATCGGGCTCGTGTACGTTTTCGGCGGCCTGGCCAAGATCAACGCGGACTGGCTGCGCGGCGAGCCGATGCGTACCTGGCTCGCCCGCCGGACGGACTTTCCCGTCATCGGCGAATGGTTCACGCACGAGGCGGCGGCGTACGTGTTCAGCTACGGCGGGCTGCTCCTCGACCTCTTCATCGTGCCCCTGCTTCTGTGGCGGCGCACCCGGGTGGTGGCGGTGGTGATGGCGGTGGTGTTCCACCTGACCAACGTCGAGCTTTTCACCATCGGCATCTTTCCCTGGTTCATGATTGCTGCCCTCCCGCTTTTCTTTCCCCCTGACTGGCGGGGCTGGCGGTGGCTGGCGCATCGGCTTCATAGCGGCAAGCCGCAGCAAGCCCGTGCGCCTTCCGCCGTGCTGCCGCCGCCGAAAGCGCGGCGCCTGCTCGTGGCGGGCCTGGGCGTCTACGTCGCGGTCCAACTGCTCTTACCTTTCCGGCATCATCTCTATCCAGGCGAGGTGAGCTGGACCGAGGAGGGCCACAATTTCTCCTGGCACATGAAACTGCGCACCAAGAGTGGCACGGTCCGCTTCTTTGCCATCGATCCGGCGACGGGGGAGCAGTGGGAGATCGATTCGGCGGCGTACCTGACGGGCTGGCAGGAGCGGAAGATGTCGACGCGCCCCCTGATGATCTGGCAATTCAGCCATTTCCTCGCCGAGGAGATGCAGCGGCAGGGCAGGGGAGACGTGGAGATGAAGGTTCAGGCGCGGATCTCGCTCAACGGACGGGCGCGCCAGGATCTGATCGATCCCACCGTGGACCTGGCGGCGCAGCCTTACTCTTTCCTTCATACCCTGGCGCCCTCGCCGTGGGTCGTGCCCCTGCACGAGCCGCTGCGGCGAAGGTAGGGGGTTTGCAGTTTGCAGTCCGCGGTTTATGGTACGTTTCTCAAGTCTGATCAAAGGGTGGAACGGATGCGCCGTTTGTTGTTGTGCTTGATAAGCATTTGCCTCGTCCATCCCGCCTTGGCCCAGGAGGCGGTGGAGACAGCGCGGGCCTACCGCGCGAGCCACGGGGCCGCGATCCTGGCCGAATTCGCCGATCTCCTGGCGATTCCCAATGTGGGGTCGGATTCGGTCAACATCTGGCGCAACGCCGCTTTTATCCGCGAGGCTTTCGAGGCGCGGGGGGTGGAGATGGCATTGCTTGACCTGCCGGGGGCGCCGCCGCTGATTTACGGGGAACGGATTTCGCCCGGCGCCACCCGCACGCTCGGCCTTTACGTCCACTATGACGGGCAGCCGGTGGACAGCAGCCGGTGGACGCAGCCGCCCTGGCAGCCGACCCTCTACACCGCTCCCCTCGAAGCCGGTGGTCAGCCCCGCCCCCTGCCTGGTTTCGATGAAACCATCGACCCGGAATGGAGGCTCTATGCTCGCTCGGCTGGTGACGACAAGGCCCCCCTTATCGCCCTCCTCGCGGCCCTCGACGCGCTCGATGCCGCCGGCCTCGCGCCTACCGTCAACCTCAAGCTCCTTTTCGATGGGGAGGAGGAGATGGGGTCGCCGCACCTCGGCACATACCTCGACCGCTACGGCGACCGCTACGCCGATGTGGATGTGTGGCTGTTCTGCGACGGGCCGGTGCACCAGAGCCGCCGCCCCCAGGTGGTCTTTGGCGTGCGCGGGGTGACGGGCCTGGAGGTGACGGTCTACGGCGCCGCGCGCTCGCTCCACAGCGGCCATTACGGCGGCTGGGCGCCCCAGCCAGGCTTCCTGATGGCCGACCTGCTGGCGAGCATGAAGGACGAAAAGAGAG
>JAHEMB010000551.1 GCA_024643915.1 Rhodothermaceae bacterium
AATCCGTGAAACCAACCACCACGCCCCCAGCGTGCAGCAAGGTACTAATATGAGCACCTTGGCATGACCGCCCCCTCCCAAGACGATAATAGAGCCGCTCATAACTCCAGAGGATCCTCCATTCGATAAGCCCGCCGCGCCTCTCGTCCAACCAGGCTCCAGAATTGCATGGGAGAAAGGCCTTTTTCTCCTATCCGCTTGACGCCGATGCTTTCTTCTGTAAAAAGCTCACCCGGCTGAATTGCGCGCGTAGCGACCAGGCTCTTGCGCGCCACGTCTCGGTTGGCCATCTCAGAAGGAGCGGGCCGCTTGAGCGGCGTTCCCAGGGCGCGCTCTACCTCTCGGATGGAACACACCATCATCATCAACTCGTCCGGTTCGAGCGAGGCCTGATGATCCGGCCCTGGTAATGTTCGGTCCAGCGTGAAGTGCTTCTCGATGAGGACCGCTCCGCGCGCCACGGCGGCTATGGGGACCGAGACCCCGGGCGTGTGGTCGGAGAAGCCTACCGGTAACCCGAAGGCCGCCCGCATGGTGTCCATCGCATAGAGGTTGACGTCCTCGAACGGCGTCGGGTACTCGGTGGTGCAGTGCAGCAGCACGACGTTCTGCCTAAGCGCCGCCTGCCCCGCCGCCGAGGCGAAGGCGCACTGGAAGGCGTCGCGCGAAGGAGCCTCGTGCGGCGTAGCGGCATAGCCGAAGGCCAGCACGCCGAGGGCCTGCTCCACTTCACCGAGCGTGCTCATCCCCGTCGAGAGGATGATGGGTTTGCCGAGCCGCGCCATGTGGAGCAAAAACGGCCCGTTCGTGATTTCACCGGAGGGAATTTTCAGGCGTGGCACCCCCAAACGCGCCAGCAGGTCCGCGCTCTCTACGTCGAAGGGGGTGGACAAGAATTGAATGCTGCGTTGGCTGCAATGGGCTAGCAGCGCGTGGTGGTGTGCCTCCGGCAGCTCCAGCGACCGGAGCATCTCCCATTGGGACTCCGACGCTTCCGTCGTCTCGGTTTGGTAGCGTGCCTTGGGCGCCTTCCTGGTGACCAGCGACGCAGCGCGAAAGGTTTGAAACTTGACTGCGTCCGCCCCTGCTTCCACGGCCACGTCTACCAGTTGCTTCGCCCGTTCGAGCGAACCATTGTGGTTGACGCCGGCCTCTGCGATGATGTAAGTAGGCATGGGCTTATTGGCGCTCCCGCAGTAACATAAAGGCTTCGGCTGCTTCGTACCCCGCTGCCGCCCCCCGCAGATGCGCCAGGGCGCGGAGGGCGTGCTCGCTACGAGGAAACGGAAACGTCCCCATCTCGGAGGCGAACAGGCGCATTATCTCGATTTTCTCGTCCAGGTGCGGCGTGATATCGACGAAGACGTTGGGACGGAAGCCGCCCACGTCGGCGTTGAGGTTGAAGTCCGTTTCGGAGAGGGTTTCATAGACGAGTACCCTGCGCACGAACGGGTAGCGAAACCACTTCGTACAGGCCACCGCCGCGTCGAAAACCGCCGCATGATCGGTATGGACGTCGTACCGGTACGGCAGATAGACGACCTCGGGCTCGACGGCGCTATAAACAACCCCAACCTTTGCCACCATCGTCGCCATCGGCACCGCGTCGAGTTGGGTCACCTCCAGGTTCAGGGGATGCACGCCTGCAAAGCCATACCGCCGGGCAACTTCTGCTACCTCATCCTCGCGCTGCCGGATGCGGGCGGCGGAAAAGCCGGCCGCTTCGCTCATGGCGGTCACAATGAGCCAGTGCACCTCGTCGCCTTCGGCCCGGTGCCTGAGCAGCGTTCCACCGCAGCCCAGGGTTTCGTCATCCGGATGGGGCGCCACGACGACCACACGCTTCATAACAGGGGTTCCTCTTAAGGACCATGCAGGCGTGCTCGGCCACTCCCCGGCCGGGCACCCGCTCAGTAGGTGATGTCCTTGATGAGAAGACGATCATCGAGCGATACTTTCGCCAGGATCTGGGCAATCTGCTCCGCGGTCTTTCCGTCCCCGTAGGGATTGGCGCACCGCGCCACCTGGGCCCGGTAGGCTTCGTCCCACAGCGCGCGGCGCACCGCCTCGCAGATCTGGTCCACGTCGTGGGGTACGAACTGAACGTTCTCGGCGTGAAGGCGCCCCTGCTGCCGGTTCCCCACATTGATCACCGGCAACTTTAGCAAAGGCGCCTCCATGATCCCGGCGCTCGAATTGCCCACCATGCAATCAGCCCTCCGCATGACGTTGACAAATTCGAGGCGCGGAATGTTTTTGATCGCTTTCAAAAATGGCAGGTGCTCGTACTCCCGGATCGCTTTAATGGTCTGCTGACTGCCCGCATCTGAGTTAGGAAAACTCATAATGGTCCTGACGCCGATCTCCTCGATTGCTTCGAGCGTCGTTGTCATCTGCTCGTAGGCCCGGTCGATTTCCGTCGAGAGGGTATGCTGAATGAGCAGGATGAGCGGCTCGTCGGGCTTGATTTCAAAACCCAAACGCTCCGAGAGTTCATCGTCGGACAACTGCGGCAGCCGGAGCAGGCGATCCAACCCCGGATGCCCGACGTTGAAAACGCGAAACGGTTGCTCCCCCAGACGGAGAACGCGCTCGCGGCTCTCCTGGCTGGTCGTAAAGTGCAGGTGGGCCAGTTTCGTCACGGCGTGGCGTACCTGGTCATCCACGTTGCCGACGACGCGATCTCCCCCGCACACATGGGCTACCGGGATGTTCATGTAAGCGCCCACGAGGGCCGTCGTCATCGACTCCTCCCGGTCGCCGCAAACCAGGAGTACGTCTGGCTTCTCGCGGCTAACGGTCTGCACCAGGCCCTGCATTTGGATGCCCATGCCCTTGACCCGGCTCGAAGCCTGATCTCCATTGATCAGGTTTTCGATTTCATCGACGATCACGAACCCATCGCGCCGTATCTCTTCTACGGTGTAGCCATAGTTGTCGGAGAGGTGCGCCCCCGTCACGGCCAGCTTCAGGGTGAGGGCCGGGTGCTCGTCGATGGCTCGGAAGACGAAAGCCATCAGATCGTATTCCGAGCGGATACCGGTAACGCCAAGGATGCTCCGTTTTTCAGTCACGCTTTCCTGTACGAGTCGAACGAATGAGGGGCGGCCTACCGACCGGGGACAGCAGCAGAGAGCGCGCGCCACCCTCCGGATTGCTCAATCAACGCCGGGGCCGTATCCGGGCAGTTGAGCAACAGATCGAGGGTGGATAGATGCGGTACAAACCCGGCGTCCGGGTGGGCCTGCTCATACTCGAAAGGCCGCCACTCCTGCACGCAAATCTCACACCCTATCTCCGCGAAATCTGCCGGGTCCATATAATCAAGGGCGCCGGTGCCGGTGAGGTACGCCGTGGCGTGCACCGCCTGGCAGATGGAAGCGACCAGCTTCGACGCCTCTCCTTCGATACCGGCCAAGTTGGAGGCCCTCACTCGTTTCACCGGGGCCTCCAACTTGTCCAACATCCACTCGGTGGTCTGGATGGCGACGTCGCAGAGCGAAGGCGGCTCGACCTCCAGCAGCGCCTTCAGTTCCTCACGCCACCGCTGGAAGCCAGGC
>JAHEMB010000023.1 GCA_024643915.1 Rhodothermaceae bacterium
GTTCCGAACGAGCGGTCCCCCTTCGTAGAGAAGGGGGAGGACGCTCAGAGGAGAAAAAGGGTGGCAGTAAACGCTTGCAACTTTTTGTTTTACCCTGGTGACGCAGGGCTGACACCCGGCATGCGGTATCCTGTCTTCGTGAGCCTGGCATTGCTGCACGCCGGGTGCTTCATCTGATACGTCGTGACCAATCTCTGGAGGGAGACCCATGCCGACCCAACGAATCAATCCGCTCAGCCGCCGTCCCCAGGGGCGTCGCCTGGTGGTGGCCGTACGCGGCGCTGCCGGGACGGGCAAGAGCGTCTTCGCCGCCACCCTGGCCGACGCCGGCCTCGGTCGCCTGTGCTTCTTCGATACCGAGCGCAAAGCCCGCCTGCTCCCCGGCAGCGACGGCAGCCGTTTCGACGCCATCGAGATCCGTCACCCGGACGAACTGCCCGAGTTCATCGAGTGGGCGCTCGAAGGAGAGGGGCGCCAGCAGGGTTATGGCTGCTTCGTGCTCGACTCGTGGGCCATGTACTTCGGCCGCAAGCACCGCGAGACCCTCCAGGCCGTCCGCGCTCGCACGGGGGATCCCCTCGCCCAGCCCTCCGCTGAGGAGCTTGCCAACGATCAGGTGATTTTCCAGGAGGTGCTGCGCCGCCTGTGCATCGACAGCGGGGCATGTGTGGTCATCACGGACCAGATCTCGGCGCGGGGCAAGGAGGAGCGGGAGGAGAACGAGATGGGCCAGGTGCTGCCCATGACGACGGGCGGCCTCGAATACTTCGTCGATGTGATGGTGGAGCTGTCGCTGCGTGTCGAGGGGTTCGAGCAGGTGCGTGTGGCGCGCGTGGTCAAATCCAACAGCCCCGCCTTCCCCGTCGGTCTGGAACTCAAGAATGCCGCTTTCACCGACTTCCTGGCCCGCCTGGGCGAGCCGTCCGAGGCGCCCGCGCCGCCCTTCGCGCCCGAACTTCTCGAAGTTACGCCCGAGCTGGAAGCGCCTGCCGGGCCTTCGCTTGAGGATCTCATCGTGCAGGCCGAGGGCTTTGGCCTCAGCCGCGCCGACCTGCTCATCGCCGCGCGTCACTACTGCGGCGTGCACGACCTGGAGCGCCTAGCGCCCGAGCAGATCGACGACCTCTCGCAGAAGATGGCGGCCCGGTACGCCAGCGCTGAAAAGGTAGCTGTCGCACGCGCCGCCGTCGCTAAGAACGGCAAAGCTTCCGCTAATGGAAGGCGCAACGGCAAGGCGAAAGCGGCCTGACACGGCTGCTGCCTCGCCGGACGCTTTCCGGTCTGGACGGGCTCTCTGCCACCGCGCGGAGAGCCCGTTTCTTTATTGCGGATTGCGAAATGGCTTAGCCATTCCCGAAGGAATTGCGCATTGCGGAATGACAATGAGGAAGCTAGCTTTGTTCTCCGGCTCTCTCGCATTCCTCTCGATGATCAACTATCTTCCCTGCGCGATCCAATCGTCCACTCTTCCGCTCCTCCATTCCTCCCTTCCTGAATCATGCCGCACCGCGTGAAGAACAGGCTGAAGTACGTGCTGGAGCGGTGGATCCAGCGGGGCGCGCTGTACCAGTTCCTCATGATCGCCGGGCTGATTGTGGCGGTGGCAGTGGGGGGCGGGCTGCTGGCGTTCGTGATCGCGGGCGGGTTTGCGGGGCCGTTCGAGGCCGTCTGGTGGTCGTTCCTGCGGCTGACCGATCCCGGCTACCTGGGCGACGATGAAGGGACGGCGCTCCGCGTGATCTCTACCCTCGTGACGGTGCTGGGCTACGTCCTTTTCATGGGCTCGCTCATCGCCATCCTGACGCAGTGGCTCAACCAGACGATGCGCAAGCTGGAGAGCGGCCTGACGCCCATCGCCATGAAGGGGCACGTGCTGATCCTCGGGTGGACGAATCGGACGCCCGCCATCGTCCACGAACTGGTGCTCTCCGAAGGGCGGGTGGCGCGCTTTCTGAGGCGGCGGGGCGTGCGGCGGCTGCGTATCGTCATCCTCGCGGAAGAGGTCGATGCCACCCTCCGGCACGAGCTGCGCGAGCAGGTAGGGCGCGAAATGCACAAGTGGCAGATCATTCTCCGCTCTGGCTCGTCGTTGCGCCTGGAGCACCTTCACCGGGTGGATTTCATGCGGGCTGCTGTCATCCTCCTGCCCGGCGCCGACTTCACGCTCGGCGGTGCCGAGGCTACCGACGCCCGCGTCATCAAGACGCTCCTCTCCATCTCCAACTACGGCGAAGCCGCCAAGGAGCCGCCGCCGCCCCTGGTGGCCGAAATTTTCGACGCGAAAAAGATCGCCATCGCGCAACGGGCCTACCAGGGTGAGATCGACGTGGTGGCGAGCGATGCGTTCATCAGCCGCCTCATCGCGCAGAACGTGCGGCACCGGGGGCTCTCGTTCGTCTACGCGGAGATCCTCTCCTACGGCAGCGGTAACGAGGTTTACGTGCGGCCCTGCCCGGAATTCGCGGGGGCGGGGATCCACGAAATCGAAGACGCTTTCGAAGAGGCCGTGGTGCTGGGCGCGGTGCGGCCCGCCGCGCGCGGTTTCGAGCCTTTGCTCAACCCGCCACCCGACTTCCGGCTGCAAGAAGACGACCGGCTCGTCCTCATCGCCCGCACGTTCGAGGAGTCGGCGCCGCTAGAGGGGTTCCGCCCGCAACGGGTCGAGCGTCCCTCGTCGGTGCGGCGGCCCGTGCCGCTCCATCCCGAACGGCGTATCCTCGTGATGGGCTGGAGCCACAAGGTTTTTGCCCTCCTGCGCGAGTTCGGCAGCTACGGCAGCGAGCGCTTTCTTATTGACGTGCTCTCCGTCGTCCCCACGGCCGAGCGCGAGGCGCAGCTATCGAGCCTGGCGCTGAACGCAGGGCGCGTCCAGGTGCGCCAGCTCGAAGGCGACTATACCGACGCTGCCGACGTGGAGGCCCTGGCTCCCACCGGCTACGACAACGTCGTCTTTCTGAGCAGCGACTGGTTGGAGACAGGAGAGGAGACGGACGCACGGACGCTCCTGGGCTACGTATTGCTGCGCTCGCTTTTGCCAGAGGACGGCGGGCCTGAAATTCTGGTCGAGTTGATGGATCCGGAGAACGCGCGCCTCTTCCGCAAGCGCCCCGGCGAGGTCATCATCAGCCCCGTCATCCTCAGCCACATACTCGCGCACGTGGCCCTGCGGCGCGAACTAAGCGCCGTCTTCGGTGAGTTGTTCGGCCCCGGCGGTGCGGAAATTTTTTTCCGGGATGCGGGCGACTACGGCCTCGCCGGGCGGGAGGTGAGCTTCCGCGAGGTGCAGCACGCGGCGGCGGAACACGGCGAGATTGCGCTCGGTGTGCGGCTGGCAGGGGGCCCAACCCACACGATAGGCGGCGTCTACGTCAACCCGCCCGCCCAGAAACGTTGGACGCTCACCGAAGACGACGAAATCGTGGTGCTGACGACGTATAGTTGAGCGATAGAGAAAGTTTGGGACAGGAGATGCAATTGGTTGTGCAATTTCTTACAGTAAGAGAGCGCACGTTCGTTTTATAGCATTGGGGAAGGATCGTACGATGAGGCGGTAGTCGGTGGCCGGTCTGCGTCTGTTTACGTGGCACTGCACTTCACGGGACCCCTGGTTTTTGCAAACCATCCAGAGGGGATCGCCATGACGCGGAAAAGGGCAATTATGCTACTCCTGGCCGTTTTCGTGGGGCTGCCGGCGGCCGTAGCCGTGGTCATCGCCTGCATGCCGTCGGTGATGCCGCCGCAGTGTCCGAAGACGAGCTACCTGGGCAAGACGGCGGGTAGCACGGTGGTGTTGCCGCCCGGTGGGGGGGCCTTCACCACGCTCATCGGCCTGCTGCCGTTCGTGAGTTGGGACGCCGGCACCGCTGCCTGCGCCATGCCGAGCGCTTCCGAAGTGACGCTCGAACTGGACTGCACGCCGGTAGGCGGCGGGGCGCCCTTCACGCTTGGGCCCGTCACATTTCCCCTCGGCGCACCCGGCGGGCCGGGCGCCCAGCCCGTGGCAGGCGGCGGTGTGGCCTTCCCGATCCCCGCCGGCACCCCGCCTTCGACGTGCCTCGTGACCGGCACCTACGATGTCGATTTCACCGGCGGCGTCGGCGCGATGAGGCTCTCGGCAGCGGGCGACCTGGAGATCTGCCTCGTCGAGCCTTCGCCGATTGATCCAATCCTCCCACGTCTCGACCTTCAGATCCTGGATGTCGGGCTGATGGAAGGGCCGGCGCAGTTCGCAGCGCACCAGGGGGATCAGGGGCAACTCTTCGTCCTCGTTGCGAACAACTCGGACGAGACGGCGCAGGTGAGCCTGGAGAGTGAGGGCAAGCAAATCGCGGTCTTCCCGATGGGCTTTACCTCCGAGGCCGATGCGTACGCTAGCGGCGTCTACCGTATCTCCGACCCCAACGGCGACGTTTTCCCGACCGCCATCATCACCGATGACGGCCCGCTGCCCACCGACCGGGTGCCGGGCGTGCCGGGTGACCGCGGCACCCGCCCGCTGACGATGACGCACGAACTGGAGCCGGGCGAGGTCGACGTCTTTGCCCTCAACACGAACAGCTTTGGCGCCTGCGCGGACGGCTCGTGTAGCGAGCGTAACCTTTGCGTGCGGGGCCAGTTTGCCAACGGCGGCCCGCCGCACGTCGCGAAAGCCTGCACGCAGTATACCCACCGGGTGGATAACAGCCGGCGCCCCCGCTACCCCGGCCTCACCATTGATGTGGAGACGAAGGCGCATCCCCAGGTCGATGCGCAGTGGACGAACACGTCCTTCCTTGACGGCAAGGGCAACACGATCGATCAGACGCACGAGGGCAACCTGCTGCCCAATTTCCGCATCCAGCCCAACAGCATATTGCAAACCACGGGCGATCTTTTGCGTGCCGGCCTGCCGCCCAACCTTCAGTGGCCGGGCCGCGTCGAGACGCGCATCACCCTCCCGCAACAGGCCGACGCCGCCACGTTCGAGACCTATGTCTTCGATCAGCGCGACGGCTTTGTGGGGCAGTACAACCTGTGGGAAGTGGGAGGGCTGCAAGGGCAGACCGCCGATTGCAACCTGCCGGCCTTCTCGCTCGCGCCAGGGACGGCTCCGCAGCAGGGGGGCTTCCGCCGGTCGTTCATTGACTTCAAGTCGGACGGTCGCTGCGGCCCCAATAGCGAGGTTGTTATCCATGAGGAGGTGGGGGGCGCCCGGGAGGAGATCTTCAATGGCACCTTCGGGGATCTCGTGCAGGAATCGTTGCGAAACTCCTTGCTTAAGCTAGATCTCCTCACGTGTCGCACCCTCACCTTTCCCCACGGCAACTTGCTGGAGGCGGACCTGCTCGTCCCCGACCCGCCCTTCGTCGTAGAAAACGCCCCCTTCGATGCTGCCACCTTGCAGCGAACGATTGCTTTCTTCGATCGGAACGGCAACCCGGCGCCGTTTCAGAGCGCGCGCATCGAGGGCGCGCCCGGCGCAACAGTAGGCACCCCCAACGGCACCGGCAACCTGGGTCTCACCTTCGACCTTTCCGGGCTCGACCAGGCGCTGGAGACGTTCATCGCCACCCTTCTGGTCGAGAGCCCGACCGCCCTCAACGCCACCGCTGCCAACCCGCTGGAAATTCCCATCGTGATACGGCGCGAGCAGTCCCCGGTGCTGCCCATGTTGATGCCCGAACTGGACGGTCCGGGCCTCATTCAGGCAGGCGAGCGGTACCCGTTGGGCATCACGCTCGATCCCGAGATTGCTGCGCTCATCCAGGACCTCGAATGCCTGCTCGGCCTCGACAACCCGGATGAGGTGGATATTTTGGCGCTGCCTGACAATCCCTTCTCGTTCGACCCGTTCGACGAGACGACGCCGCAGGGCGTGCGCGACCGCGTGGGTGGTTTGTTCGGGGAGGTGTTCGACACGGAGCCGTGCTTCGAAAATGAGCAGAGTTGCTTTCTGCTGAGTGTGGACCCCGGCATTGCCGACATGGAGATCTTCACCGATGGCTTCGAGAGTGGGGATGTAAGTGCCTGGTCCTATACGTGCAAAGGCAGCAATACGGAGTCGACGTCTCAGAAAAACCGCGTCCTTCTAGTTGAGAAACCCTTCGGCGTACTGGACGAGAATAACGTGCTGCCGGTGGAGACCGAAGATGAGCTCTTTACGGGTATCAACCTTTTTAACGAGGACGTGATCTTCGACACGAAAACCATCGGGCTGGCCAGCGATCGTTTCACTATCGACGTACCGCTGCCGCCCATACGCGGCACCTATTTCTTCGACGAGTTCGAGAGCTTCCGCAAATCAGGGCGGAGCAACCATCCCGTGCTCGACGGAAGCCGGTGCCCGGCGCCATGCAGCGGCCTCGTCTTCGAGGCGCCCGACGGCGGCGTCAGCAACCTCCGGTTCGAAGACTTCCCCAGTCACGGCATCGACATCCGCAACGACAGCCTGTGGATTGCCAGCAACGAATTCGCGGGCAACGCGGGGGGCGGCCTCCTGATCAGCGGCAACAACAACTTCGTGGCCGACTCCCTGGTGCGCGCCAACGTGTTCGAGGACAACGGCGGGCCTGCCATCACCGTGCTACGGGGCACGGGCAACCGGCTTACCTACAACACCTTCGCCAGCGGCGGCTCGCTTCCCATCGACCTCGGCAATGATGGCCGCACGGAGAATGACGACGGCGACCGCGATACCGGCCCGAACGATCTCCAGAATTTCCCCGTCTTGACGAACGTGATGACGGGCAGCACGGTGGTGCAGGGCACGCTCAATAGCACCCCTAGCAGCAGTTTCACGCTCCAATTCTACGCGGGGGACGACGTGCTGCTGCGCTTCCTGGGCGAGGCGGAAGTACGGACGGATGCCGACGGCAATGCCGCTTTCGACCTCTCGCTCGACGAGACGGCAGAGGTGGGCGAGCGCGTCTACGCCACCGCCACCAACGCCGACGGAAGCACGTCGGAGTTCTCCCGGCCCTTCGCGGTGGTAGGCGTGGCGGCGGAGGACGGGCCGGTGCTGCCCACCCACTTCGCCCTCTTCCAGAACTACCCCAACCCCTTCAACCCGGCGACCACCATCCGCTACGACGTGCCGCGCGCCGGCGCCGTCCGCCTGGAAGTGATCGACCTCGCGGGCCGGCAGGTGGCGCTCCTGGTGGACAACGTGCTGCCCGCAGGCCGGCACACGGTCAATTTCGGGGCGCGCAACCTGCCCAGCGGCGTTTACCTCTACCGGCTGTCCGGCGAGGGCTTCGAGACGACGAAGAAGCTGCTGCTGCTGAAGTGAGGCGAGCGAGGCGGTAGCGCGTTTCGCCCGCGTGCCGTGGGGTCATGCCGCGTCTCGTTCGGTTCTGTCACGCGCCACATTGCCAAACAGCCGGGCCGCAATGAGCCAGAGCGCGACGAAGAACCCATTAATGCCCAGAATTTCCATTGGCGGGCTCCACGGCAGGCCCCATCCGGCGATCACCGCGATGAGAGTGACCAACGCTTGCGCGAGCGCCGTTGCGAGCATGGCACGTGCCATGCCTTGTGGCTGAAAGCGCGCAACGAAGGCGCCGATAAGACCGACGGCGAGCACCCCGTAATACATCAAGTTGGCGTCGTTGTCCTCCGACCCGATGAGGCCCACGGCACCGATCATCCAGATGAGGAGAAAGGCGGCCGCGAGCGCAAGGCCGATGGCCCCTCGGTAGGCGGTGTCGCCTGTCTTCCTCACGGCCAGCTCATAGGCGCCAAGAGAGCCGAAGAGGAGGACGGCGGCGAAAGCGAAATCGGCCATACTCCAGTTCACTTCGTCGCTGAACTGCATCGCAACCAGGGGCAGCAGCAGGAGGAGCGTCGCGGCGGCCCAGGCCGCAATCCTCCAATAGCTCCCGCGTCGTCCGCCACCGTTTTCTGTGATCTCTACCATTGCCTTTTCTCCATTGTTGATGCTTGGTGAAGGTGTGGTACCAGCAGAATGCAATATGCGAAGGGGCTGCGTGAGCCGCATGAGCAACATCTGAGATCTTTGTGAGCATGGATGACGCAGGCCTGAGCCACGCTTTGGCGGCTTCCTCCCCGACTAGTGGAAGAAGGGCAGGGCAATCAGCAGCGAGACCGCCCACACAGCAGCCAACGTCGCCAGCAGACCAAGCGATTCGCGAAAGACGGACAGCCAGGGCTGCCGGCGGGCTTTCCAGAGCCGGACCCCTACCGAGGCCACGATCAGCAGCGTCGTCACGTTCCATCCGATGACGGCAAACCGGTTCGGCGTCAGGCCGGATTCGAGCGTCCGGCTGGCTACCGCCGCCAGGGCGTAGACGTTCAGGACGAGGGTGAGTCCCCCGAGCCCGAGGACGGCGTACCGGAAGAGAGACCACCGCCCGCCTGATCGTGCGTCGACCGGGCCGGAGACGACGACGGCCAGGAGGACGAGGATGGCCAGGATGGTGGCGTTGTAGACGATGAGGACTTCCCGCTCCTCGAAGGGTTTCCGGAAGTGGACCGGGATGAACCACAGGACGTAGACGAGCAGTACACCGAGCGCAAGCGGGAGCAGAAGCCGGGTGAGGATTCGGAGCGTACGCGTCAGGCCGGCCTGCCCCTCCTGTTCCGCGGGCGAAGCCTTGGCGTCGTACACGCTGCCGAGCGCCAGCAACGGGAGGGCGCCGGCGGCCCAGGCCACGACCACCACGAGGTCTTCCTCGGGCAGTTCGATCCCGAGTACCGCGAAGATGCCGTAGGTGAGCCCGACGAAGATCAGCCCGGCACCGAAGAAGATGCCCCCCGTCAACACGACCTCAACGGACTTGACGAGGTAGGCAAAGGACTGCCTTGCGGGATTCGGATAGCCGAGGCAGAGCGCTGCGCCGACGATGGCCCAGGATATGAACGGTAGGTGAAGGGCGCCCAGCACCGCGGTGTCGTCGGTCCTGCCGCCGAGGGTGAGTCCCGCGTAGAGCGCCACCAGCACCACGGCGCCGGCCGCAGCGGCATACCTCGCCCGGCCCTTCGTCGCCCGCTCGGCCCAGGCCAGGTAGCCGAGCAGGCCCAGGGCGACGAGCGGCCCCCAGCCCACCCAGAAGAGCACAGCCGCTTCGCCCGGATTGGGTACCGGAGGCTTGCCGCCCGCCAGCAGGGCGCTCACTCCCCCGAGCACGACGCTCGCCCCGATGACCACCCACCAGCTGTGATCGCGGATGTTTTCCTCTTCACTTTTCAGCGGCACGTCGAGTCGGTATATCCAGGCTTCGAGGAGGAGATTACCCGGCTGCGCTTCCCGGCACTGCCGGAGGGCTTCAGTAAAGGCTGCTTCGTTGCCCTCCTCCTGCACGCGCCTGTAGAGGCGTTCGAGACCCGCAGGCTCTCCGCTCGCCGCCACCATGTCGTCCTTCAGCGTCATAGTCGTTTCGTCGTTCGCCTCGATAGGTATGAGTTCCGTCAAGGTTCTGTTCGATCATTCGGCAGCAGGATCGCACAGCCCCAGATCGCGTTGTCGAACAGCCCAATTCGCTCCCGCATTGCAGGTGTGACCATTCGCCCGTAATATGCCGCCAGAACGCGTGAGCGGCATGAGCAACATCTGAGCATTTCGTGAGCATCGTGCAGGAATCCCCGATCTACCGCTTCGGCGACTTCACACTCGATATTACCAACCGGGAGTTGTTACGCGAGGAAGAACGTCTGGACCTCAGCGCCCGGTACTTCGACGCGCTCATCTTGCTGGTACGAGAGCAGGGTCGCCTCGTCGAAAAGGATCGGTTTTTCGACGAGGTCTGGGACGACGTCGTGGTGAGCGACAGCGCCCTCACACAGTGCATTAAGGAAATCCGCCGGCAGCTCGGAGACGATGCTGCGAATCCCCGGTTCATTCAGACGGTCCCCCGGCACGGGTATCGGTTCATCGCGGAGGTAGCCATCGCTGATCGTAGTGCCGTGGCCGATGCTCCGGACGCTGTCCCCGATATTTCAGGATCTAAGGGAGATGTGGGAGGAGTCTCCCGGTCCGCAGAGGGCGCCGGATCTGTTTCCGCGATTAACCTCACCGGTCGGAGCGAGTCGGCGTTTTCAACGGCCCTGGCGACGGCGCTCGCCGGAACGCTGGGAGGCGCCGTCGCCGGACTGCTGGGCGGTCTGCTCTACGGCTTCGGTCTTGCTTACTCGCCCCTGGATCAAGAACTCGGAACCGCCTCCGTTCTACTCGTGCTGATCAGTCTCACCGGGTTCCTCGGTACCGTGGGCGGATTCGGCATAGGCGCCGGGATGGCGGCGGCCGACTACGCCGCGGGCGGTCGGAAGGCCTGGCGTATTGTCGGGGCCGTGCTGGGCGGCATGCTCATAGGCGGAAGCGTGAAGCTGCTGGGCGTCGATGCCTTCAAGTTGCTCTTCGGACAGACGCCTGCCGGCATCACAGGCGGGATGGAAGGCGCTGCGCTCGGCCTCGCCGTAGGGCTGGGCGCGCACCTCGGCGGCGGCGTCGACGCGGCGACCTGGTGGCGACCCGTCGCCGCAGCGGCCACGACCGGGGCCGTCATTGGGGTGTTGATCGCCCTCTCGGGCGGGCACCTGATGGGCGGCAGCCTCGATCTGCTGGCACATTCCTTTTCGGAGTCGAGACTTCAACTGGACGCCTTCGGGCGCTACTTCGGGGAAGTGCGCTTTGGACAAACGACCCAGGTCGTCCTGGCCGGGATCGAAGGGCTCATCTTCACCGCCTGCGTGGCCGGGGCCCTGGCTGCGTCCCGGCTATCAAAAAAGGCCCTACCGGCTAACCAGTCGAGCCAGACGGCTGGAGGGCGACGCTGATGGGTATCTGTTATTCAGGAAAGCCGTCCTGCGCTGCCCAGGGACGGAGGACAAGGTACTTCTCGCGTGGCTCGCACCGCAGCCAGTCGATGCCGTGCCGCCGGCACCACCACACGTGCCCGCCGATGCCCAGGAGCGGGTGCCCGACGATCCAGGCGAGCGCCCAGGGGCCGAAGAAGTACGAGAGGACGGCGGCCACGCCAAGGTAGAAAACGAGTTTCCCGGCCACTTTCCAGCGCGGCGCAATGCAATGCCCGAAGAGCAGAAAGCCAACCAGCCAGAGCACAGCGGCGAGGGCGAGGTGGATAAGCATAGTGAAACGTGAAGGAGACCTGGGACTTAGCAGTTTATCCGACCCTGGTCTCTCGAAAACGATCCGGCACGTCTGCGCCGCCAGATCGCAGCGCGACCGGTGGCCGTCGCACGCGCGTTATTCTGTCCCGTCTGATACTTCCCGCTCGAAGAGTCGCGTTGCCACAACATATCATGGCCACCCGTCGGGTGCAGCCAATGGATAGAGGGCCCCTACGAAGCTAGCGCCATCTCAAACAGAGCAGCATGCTCTCCATCGACCTCAATCCATCGCACCCCCGTCTTGGTAAACCCGAGCGCTTCGTAGAAGGCACAGAGACGCTGGCGATCGGCGACACAATCAAGACGAAGAAAGGTCTTACCTTGACTAATGGCTTTCTCACGTGCCCACGCTATCATAGCTTTCCCTACACCCTGTCCCCGAAAGGCACGGCGAACGGCCAGTAGATGAACAAAGGCCGTGCTACCATCCGTGATCTCAGGGTAGTAAATTGGGTCTGCAACTTCATACGAGATAGTTCCGGCAACCTCACCGTTTAACACTACAAGATGTAGACTCCCCGACGCAATAAGTGGTTGTACTTTCTCGGCTCCGATTTCGGAGTCCCGCCACATACAGGCTCCTGCTCGGCCTGTCCATTCATTGGCCTCCTTGAGAATAGAAAGTGCTTCTTCAAGATCTGATTGGGTTGCCTGTAGAATTTCATATTTCATGACGACTGGAGCCCATATCTGGTAGGCCATATACGGATAGCAATCAGCGGCCCTGGGCCTGCGGGCTTCCTCGTTCAAGATACCAATGCGGGAAAGCGGCAGCAACTCCGCTCACGGCAGTACTGCCCGGCCCTGGATCCGCTGCATGGCATGAGTAGGCCTGCTCACCCATCAGGCATTTTCTCTGTGACCTCACCTTCTGGCAGTTGCTTACCATGAAGCGCCGGAGGAACGGCTTCATTTCGCAATTAGTAAACACGGTACCCAGCTTCTGGTAGGGCCTGCCCTACAAGACCGGAACCGCTATGAAGGATGATGTGACGATCACCGAGGAGGCACCCGGCATCGCCACGTCGGCCCAGGAAGCGCAGTCCGAAACGGGGACCCCGGAGCCGAAGCGCTTCGGCGCGTTTGCAGGCGTCTTTACCCCGACGCTGCTGACGATCCTGGGCGTGATCATGTACCTCCGGCTCGGCTGGGTGGTGGGCAACGCCGGGCTGCTCGGTGCCATTCTCATTATCCTGCTTGCCAACGGCATTACGCTGGCGACCGGACTCTCGCTCTCTTCGATCGCCACCAACACGCGGATGGGAGCCGGCGGTCCCTATGCCGTCATTTCGAAGTCCCTCGGGTTTGAGGTGGGCGGGAGCGTCGGGGTGCCGCTCTACCTCTCGCAGGCGCTGGCCGTCGCTATGTACGTGTTCGGCTTCCGCGAAGGGTGGCTGTGGATCTTCCCGGACCACCCGGCGCTCCTCGTCGATCTGGTCATCTTTGCCGTCGTGTTCGGCATCGCCGCGGTCTCGGCCGACCTCGCCTTCAAGACGCAGTACGTGGTGATGGCGGTCATCGCCGTGTCGCTGGTGCTCATCTTCGGCAACCCGGCGGCCTGGCAGGGCGGGCACGAGATCGCCCTGTGGGGCAGCTATCCCGGCGCGCCCGAGACCGGGTTCTCCGGGGCGGACTTCTGGATCGTCTTCGCGGTGTTCTTTCCGGCGGCCACCGGCATCATGGCCGGCGCCAACATGTCGGGCGAGCTAAAAAATCCGCGCCGGAGTATTCCCGTCGGGGCGCTCTCGGCCATCGGCTTGAGCGCTGTCATCTACCTGGTGCTGGCCGTGTGGTTCGCCATGGCCGCTACCACCGACGAACTCGTAAGCAACTATACCCTGATCATCGATAAATCGCTCTGGGGGCCAGCGGTGCTGGCGGGCCTGCTCGGGGCCACGTTCTCCTCGGCGCTGTCGTCCCTCGTGGGGGCGCCCCGAATCTTGCAAGCGCTCGGCACAGACAAGGTCATTCCGGGGGGCGCCTGGCTGGCCAAACGGTCGGGGGGCGAGCCGCGCCGGGCGTTGCTGCTCACCGGCGGCATCGTGCTGCTGGGTCTGATGATGCGCGACCTCAACGCCATCGCCCCCCTCATCACGATGTTCTTCCTGATCACCTACACCGTCATCAACGTGGTGCTGCTGGCCGAGGAGAGCCTGGGGTTGATGAGCTTTCGCCCGACGCTCAAGGTGCCGCGCTTCGTCCCCTTCGTGGGGGCCGCCGGGTGCACCTTCGCCATGTTCATCGTCAACCCTAGCTTTAGCCTGATCGCCGTGGGTGTGGTCGTCGGGCTGTACCTGTGGATCGTCTGGCGCGGAGTGACGCCGCGCACCGGGAGCGTCCGCAGCGGCATCTTCGTCGCCTTCGCCGAGTGGGCCGCCGGCAAAGTCATCTCCCTGGACATGGCCGCCAGCCGGGCGTGGAAGCCCAGCCTGCTCGTCCCCGTCGTCAACCCGGCGACGCTGCGCGGCGAGCTGCGGTTGCTGATCGACCTGTGCCGCCCGGAGGGCACGCTGAAGCTGCTCGGGCTGGCGACTAGAGAGACCGTAGGCCACCTCACGCCGCGCATTGAGGCCCTTGTGCAGGTGCTCCAGCGCCACGGCATCCTGACGACCTCTTCGACGGTGGACTCGGCCGATTACGTCACGGGGATCGTAGCCGGGCTACAGGCGCTGGGCAGTGCCTTCTTCCGTCCCAACATTCTCTTTCTGCACCTGCCCCGCAATGTGGAGCAGCATCCGGAGTTGCGCACAGTGATAAGCGAGGCAGCCCGCCTGGAGATCGGGGTGATGCTGCTGGGCCTGCACGAGGAGGCGGGGATGGGCATGAAGCGCGTGGTAAACCTGTGGATTCGGCCCAAATCGCCCGATCTCGCGATGGCAGACTATCTCGGTCGCTCCAACCTCAACCTCTCCATCCTCACGGCCCTGCGGCTCTCGCGGGCCTGGCAGGCCGATCTAAACCTGATCAGCGTCGCGCGTGATGAGGCCGAGGCGGACGCGGTGCGCCTGCACGTGGAGGAACTTCGCGATCTGTGCCGCATCCCCGAGGCCGCCCGCGTGGTCGTGATGGTGGGGCCTTTTGATGACTGTGTCGCCCAGGCGCCGCAATCGGATATGGACATCATGGGGTTGAAGCCCGGCGAGGATGGCGCAGGCCCCGACCTCGAGTTCGTTGCCCGGATGATCGAAGCCACCCGCTCCGCGTGCCTGTTCGTAGGCAATTCCGGGTCCGAGAGCGCGCTGGCTT
>JAHEMB010000552.1 GCA_024643915.1 Rhodothermaceae bacterium
GAGAGCTCGAAGCAGGTGCGTTGGGCGGCCAGGAAGGCCGCCAGACCGCCGTGGTGAGCCAGGACGCCCTTGGGGCGGCCTGTCGAGCCGGAGGTGTAGAGGAGGTAGGCGAGTTGATCAGGATGCACCTCGGGCAGCGGCGGCAAAGCATCCCCCTCGGCGAGGGCCTCGTCGATCACCGCATCGAGTAGCAACACATCGATTCCAGGTTCGGCGCCCGAGAGGCGATCGGGCGCTGCAGCCTCTGCCAGAATGAGGGCGGGGCGAGCCTCCTGCAAGAGCGCGCGGAGGCGGGCAGGGGGCTGGGCGGGGTCGAGCGGGAGGTAGACGAGGCCGCTCTTAAAGAGAGCCAAGAGAGCCGTGATGGAGGCCGCGCTGTGGTGCGCGAGCACGGCCACGGGGGTCTCGGCGGCGAAGCCGCGCCGAACGAGCCAGCGAGCCAGGGCCGTGGCGCGCTCGTCGAGCGCGCCGTAAGAGAGGGTCTCGCCGTGCTCGGGGAGGAGGGCGAGGGCCTCGGGTTGGCGGCGGGCGTGGGCGGCAACAAGGTGGTGGACAGGCGCCGCGGCTTCAGGCAAGGCGCCTCCCCCTTGGCTCCACCGCCGCAGCAACGCCCGCTCTCCCTCCTGCATCAGGGGAAGGTCGGCGATGACCGTGGAGGGCGCTTCGAGCGCAGCTTGTAAGATGTGCTGAAAATGCCGCACGAACTGCCGCAGCCGATCTTCCGTCAAGATCGAACAGTCATATTTTACAGATCCAGATAGGCGACCCTCTTCGCGCGCGACGCAGAGGGTTACCACCTGGCCCAGAGTAGGCATTTCTTCATGCAAGCCTTCCAAGGCCAGCGCAACTTCAAAGAGCGCCGGCGCTCCGCTTGCGGTGGGGCGGTTTAGTTCCTGCAAGAGCCGCGCGTAGGGATAACGAGCATGATCATAGGCATCAAGGAGCGCCTGCCGCACATCGCCCAGCAAATCGCGGAAGGAGCAGTCCGGAGGCACCTCGACAACCACGGGCAAGGCGTTGGCGATCGTCGCAGCTGCCTCCGCCGGGGAAGGACTGCCGACGACAATGGTGCGGCGATCCAGATAACGCGCCAGCGTCACGTTGAGCGCGGCCAGCAGCGCAGTGTAAAGCAGAAAGGGACGGCCCCCGGTGAGATCGGAAAGCCTGGCCGATAGCTCGTCCGAAAAGGCAAAAGTATATGCTGCCGCTGCCGCCTCTAGTTTCAGAAGGGGGTTCGTGAGGGGCATTGGGGTTTCCTCAACGCCATCGAGACGGTCCAGCCAGTAGGCTTTCTCCGCCATCAACTGGCGATCAAAAAGGAGGGTCTCGTTGGAAGCCTCAGGCATAGGATCTCGTCCAAGATCAAAACGGAAGGAGCGAAAACTCAGGGTGCGCTTCGCTCCGCTGACCGTTTCTATAATCAGAAATTGAAGTTGTCCTCATCAAAGCGCCGAAGTGTGTCCGGCGGCTGCACAGGCACCGCCTCTTCGAGTGCGATATCGAGTACCGGAATGTCAGGGGCCTTAAGCGCGCCGTCAAGGAGTGCCACGAAGTGCGCGAGCATCCGATCGACGGTCGGCTCCGAAAACAAGTCGCGGTTGAAGTCCATCACGAGGCGCAGTTCGCTCTGCTCTTCAAGGACGGAGAGAAAGAGGTCCGTCTTCGCCACGCCTGGGTTTGCTTCTATCTGCCTGAACGACAGCCCCTCCTGCTGCAAGGCGGGGAGGGCTACGTTCTGTAGCGCGAAAGCGACCTGGAAGAGAGGGTTACTTCTGACGTCGCGATCCGGGCGCACCGCTTCCACGACCTTATCGAACGGTACATCCTGGTGAGCGAGTCCTTCGAGGACCCGCGCCCGGACGCGGTGAACGAGGGTGCGGAAACTCGGCTGGTCACCCAAATCGGTACGCAGCACAAGTGTGTTAACGAAGAAGCCGATGAGCCTTTCAAACTCGGCGCGGCTCCGCCCGGCCACCACCGTGCCCACGCTCAAGTCTTCCTGGCCCGTGTACCGATAGAGGAGCGCCTTAAAGCCGGCCAGGAGGGTCTGGAAAAGCGTGGCCCCCGCCTCGCGGCTGAAGGCCCGCACGGACCCGGCGAGCGCCTCAGGCACGGATAACGTCGCCCTGCCGCCGCGGAAGCTGCCGTTGGTCGGGGGGACGTCGTAAGGCAAGGCCAGCGGCTTAAGCTCGGCGAGCTGCTGCTTCCAGTAGGCGATCTGCTCGGTGAGAAGGTCTGCTTCGAGATAGGCTCGCTGCCATACGGCAAAGTCGGCGTACTGGATGGGGAGCGGCGGCAGCGGCGAAGGAAGGCCTTGGGAGAAGGCGGTATAGAGCGATGTCACCTCGCGCAAGAAAACGCCCATCGACGCCGCATCACCGAGGAGGTGATGCATGGTGAAGAGGATGGCGTGGTCCGCCTCGCCGAGCCGCAGCAGCTTTGCACGCCAGAGTGGCCCGGCCTCCAGATCGAAAGGTCGCTCCGCCTCGATGCGCGCCAGTCTTTGCGACGCTGCCTCTTGCTCAGCCTCATCGAGATGGGTCAAATCCAACATCTCGAAGGGCAACGCCAACGCCGGAGCGATCACCTGAACCGGCTGCCCCTCCACGGTCTGAAACGTCGTCCGCAAGATCTCATGGCGGCGTACGACCGCTTCGAGCACCTGCCGGAGCACGGCCTCGTCGAGGGCGATGGGCAGCCGCGCGGCGGCAGGCATGTTGTAGAGCGGGCTGCCGGGGTTGAGCTGTTCGAGGAACCAGAGCCGCTGTTGTGCAAACGAGAGCGGCAGCCCGCGACCCACAACACGCGGCGCCGGCTCGATAGGCGCCAGGGCCTGCTCCACTGGCTTCGAGGCGCCGCCAAACATTTTGGGCGCTGGGCGCTCGTAGCCGAGCGTTCCGGCCAGACGCCACGTCGGCTCGCTCAAGAAATCGGCCTCCAGTTCCGCTTTCCAGGCGTCGGCCACGGACGGATTGATACGGTCGTGCTCGTGGAACTTCACGTCGCCAATCATGCGGGAGAGATCGCGCAGGCCGTCCGTCATGCGGGTGTCTGCATCGGCGTAGGGATCCAGCAGGCCCTCGTGGAAGTCGAGGTCAAGAAAAGCGCAGAGGCGTTCGGCGACAGGGCGCGGCGTGCGCACGAGGTCCTCGAAAGAAAGGAATAGCCGGCGCTCCGCCGGGATCTCAGCGAGGAAGACGGTGATGTTTTCGTGGCTGATGAACCACAGCATCTCGGCCACCTCGCGGGGCGAAAAGGGATGCTCCTTTCGGACAAACACTTGATCGCTGCGCGCCGCCTCGAAAGACTGGATCATGCCGTAGGGATGGCGCGCGAGATGCACGTACAGGGCGTTTTCGAAGGTCGCCTCTGCGCGCCGTAGCACGGCGGTATTGAAAGCATAGGACGGCGTTTTATCCACCAGGAGGCGCTTCCCGATCCAGCCTTGCAGCCGCCGGTAGCAGGCCGCAATCGAAAGGTCTTCGTCCTCCATCGCATCGACCAAGCGCGTCGCTTCTTCTGCGTCGGCGCCAATGGCTTGCATCACGGCGCG
>JAHEMB010000024.1:0-9226 GCA_024643915.1 Rhodothermaceae bacterium
GTTCGTCCACACGCTCAACGGCAGCGGCTTAGCGCTCCCCCGTATCGTGGCTGCCCTCCTGGAGAACGGCCAGCAGGCGGACGGCAACGTCCTGATCCCTGAAGCGTTGCGATCCTATACCTGTTTCGATCACATCGGGTAATCTCCCGCCCAAAATGTGCGCCCTACTTGCCACGCCCTTCGTCAGACGCTGGCTGCTTGCCTCGGTTGGGGCGTTGGGCCTGTTGCTGGCTTCCATTGTGTGGCCTCTCTCGCCTGAAGGATTGGAAAACGGCGCCGTCGTTAGCCTGCGCATTACGGATCGACACGGCGCCCTCTTACGCGAGGTGCGGCCCGATGGGCAGGGCTTGCCGGTTGCGCTGGCGGAGATTCATCCCACCGTGGTGCAGACACTTCTCGCCACTGAAGACCGCTTCTTCTACCGGCATCCGGGCATCAACCCGGCAGCTCTCATCCGTGCGGCGTGGGACAACCTGCGGAGCGGCGAAGTCGTCAGCGGCGGCTCCACGCTTACGATGCAGGCAGCGCGGGCGCTTCTGGGCAACCCGCCGCGCACGCTCTGGAGCAAGCTCCGCGAGGCGCACCTGGCCCTTCGGCTGGAGGCGCATCTCGCAAAGAACGACATCTTGCTGCTCTGGCTCAACCGCGTTTCGTTTGGCAACCGGGCGCACGGCATTGAGGCGGCGGCCCGGCTGTATTTCGGCAAGACGGCGCGGGATCTAACGACGGCGGAGGCCGCTTACCTTATCGGCCTGCCTCAGAGCCCAAGCCGGTACAATCCGTTTCGGCACCCCGAGCGCGCCCGCGCCCGGCAGCATCGTGTATTGAAAGCGATGGCAAGGGCGGACCTCGTCACCCAGGAAGAACGCGACCACCTCGCTGCCCTGCCACTCGCCCTGAGAGATCCGCAGCAGGCGTTCCACGCGCCCCACTTCACCAACTGGCTCCTTGAGGGCCTGCCCGCCGGAGAACAGCTTCCCTCGGAAATAAGAACCACGCTCGATCTGTCTCTGCAAGAGACTGTGGAGCATCTGGCCCGCGGCCATCTCCGGCTGCTCGAAGATGAGCACGTGACCAACCTGGCAGCAATAGTGCTAGATAATGCGACGGGCGAGATCCTCGCCTATCTCGGCAGCACCGATTTCTGGGAGGAGCGCGCGGGCGGTCAGAATGACGGGGTGCGCATGCTGCGGCAGCCCGGCAGCACCCTCAAGCCATTCACCTATGCCCTCGCCCTCGCCTCGCGCCGCTACACCCCGGCCACCCTCCTCGCTGATATTGACCTCCAGGTGCGTGAAGCGGGCGGCGCTTTCTCGCCCGAGAACTACGACCGCCGCCAGCACGGCCCTGTCCCCCTGCGGCGAGCCCTCGCGTCCAGCTACAACATCCCCGCCGTGCGCCTGGCGAGGGAGATTGGCCCGGCGGCCCTGCTTAAAACGCTGCGCCAGGCGGGCTTCACCTCTCTCAAGCAATCACCCGACCATTACGGCGTCGGCCTCACCCTGGGCAACGGCGAAGTGCAGCTCCTCGAACTCACCCGCGCCTACGCCGCCCTCGCCCGGGGCGGCACCTTCCCCACCCTCACCGCCACGTTGCCTCATCAAGAACACCGACGACCGACAACCGACAACCAGCAATCCGTTTTCGACGCACATACGACTTACCTCATCACCCACATCCTGAGCGATCCTGAGGCGCGGGCGCCGGCCTTTGGGCGGGGCGGCCCACTCGAGTTGCCGTTCCCTGCCGGCACCAAAACCGGCACCTCGAAAGACTACCGCGATAACTGGGCGGTGGGCTACACGCCGCGCCATACCGTGGCCGTTTGGGCGGGCAACTTCGACGGCTCGCCGATGCGATGGGTGAGTGGCGTGTCGGGCGCCGGGCCACTCCTGAAGTCGATCCTCCTCACCCTCGGCAGTGGGGGTGAGTTTAAGCGACCGGCAGGGCTGGAAGAGGCCATCGTTTGCCCCCACAGTGGCACCCTCCCCAGCGCCTTTTGCCCGGCGCGCAAGAAGGAAATTTTCCTTTCCGGCACCATGCCTACCGACATCTGCCGCGTGCACCAACAAGTGAACATCGACCGGCGCAACGGCCTCCTGGCCGACGCCTCGACCCCAGCGAACGAGGTTGAAGCAAGGCTTTTCACCGTCTACCCCGCCGCGTTCCACCCCTGGATGCGGGAGAACGACCTGCCGCTGCCGCCCCGGTTCAGCCAGGCTACGCTGGCGCAGCAGCGGAGCGCACAGGGCGATTCCCTCGTCTACACCGACCAGCTCCGCGTCCTCTACCCCGAATCGGGCACGGCGTATCAACTTGATCCCGTACTTCGGCCAGATTTCCAGCGGCTGCACCTGCGCGGCGCCACCGACGAACGTTATTTCGACGTACACTGGCGCATTGACGGCGAGCGTCTTGAAGGCGATTACCGCCTCGCCGCGTGGGCGCTTCGCCCCGGCACCCATCACATCGAGCTGCACGCCCTCGATGCCGAAGGGCGGCGCCTGCGAAGCCGCCCGGTCACGATCCAGGTCGGCACGGTGAAGGCTCAGGGTGGTTGAGGTCACCGCGCTCACATGCCAGCAATCACGTTCTCCAGCACCGCATAGACCCGGCACAGGCTCTCCAGGCTCACCCACTCGTCGATGGCATGCGCGCCGTGCCCGCTTGGGCCATACAAAACTGTCGGGATCCCTGCCGCGCCCAGCAAAGCCGAATCGGCCCAGAAAGCTACGCCGACTGTAGCCGCCTCAGGTGCTGCCTGTTGCAGCAGGCGCACCGGCAGGCTCCCGTCATCGACCTCGTGGGGTTGGCGCGTGAAGACGATGCGCCCCTCGGCCCTATGGCGGCCCGGCGCCCCGCGCACCGCTTCGAGGACGCGCTCTAGTTCGGATTCCAGCACGAACTCGCCTTCGCCGGGCAAGGTGCGTCGCTCCCACGACAAGCGAGCCTCGGCAGGATAGACGCTCCAGGCACTCCCGCCCGCAACGTGCGACGCGTGCAGCGAGCCGTGTCCCAGCCTCGGATGGGGCGGCGAATTCGCAAGACCAATTTCCAAGGCCGCCAGCGCCTGTAGCCCTGCTCCCAGCGGCAGCACGGCATCGATACCCTCGTCCGCCCTGCTGCCATGCGCCGCCCGTCCTGCAACGTCGATCTCGAACCAGGCGAACCCTTTGTGCGCCAAGCCGATCTGTTCCTCGGTCGGCTCCAGCACGAAAGCGGCGGTGGGGAGGTGCGGCAACGTCGGCAGCCATTCCCGCACTAGGTGCTCCGTGCCGAGGCTCCGGTCTTCCTCGTCCGCTACAAATGTCAGCAGCAAGTCGCCCGGCGGCGGGGCAACAGCGAAACGCTCGGCGAGGGCCAGCATGAGGGCGGCGCTGCCTTTCATATCGTAGGCGCCGCGCCCGTAGAGCTGGTCGTCCTCGCGCCGCAACGTGAAAGGCTGGTCCATGTCTTCGACGCCCACCGTGTCGAGATGCGCGTTGAGCAACAGGGGCGGCGTCTCTCCGCGCCCCGGCACCCGCGCCACCACGTTGGGGCGCCCTGGCGCCACCTCCTGCACCTCAGGCGTTAGCCCGAAGCCGCCGAGGAGGTGTGCCACCAGCGCCACCACCTCCACCTCGCCGGGCCCGCCCGCCAGCGTCGGGTTGATGGAGTTGCAGGCGACGAGGGCTGAGAGAAGATTTTCAAGCCGTTTTTCCATGTACCTCCCTTTGAAGCAATCCGCTTTCGACTGGCGTAGGCTCCAGCGATGCGTGCAGCACCCTCATGGATCACGTTTCACGAGTCAAGCATCAGTGCGTCATCGCGTACATGATAAAGTTGATCGCCATCTGAAAACTCACTGTCGAGGCGCCTTCGAAATTGCGATTGGGCCATTCACAGCCGTCGCCGATGTCCTGGTTGTAACAGATGATGCACATCATCCGGCCCGTGTCGTCAAAAAAGGCAAAGTAGCGGTCGTCGTACTTCCCAAAGCCTTCGTAGTCCTTGGTGGAGGCGGCCTCGATGGGGTCGATGTCGTAGTAGATCTGCCAGATGGGATGGGTCGATTCGACTTCGACAGGCTCTAGATCAGGGAAGACCTGCTTGAGGTTGTGGTAGAAGTTGTTCCACTGCGGGCCGAAGTCGCCGTAGTCGTGGAAATCGTCTATGATCATGAACCCGCCGCGCGCGAAGTATTTCCTCAGGTTCTCCACCTCCTCGTCGTTGGTCAGCCAGTACCCGGGCTCACAGAGGTAGAGAACAGGGTATTCGAAGATGCGCGCGTCGTTCAGCGTCAGGACGAGCGGTGGGCCGCCGAGGGGCAGCTTAGTGGTGCGGCGGATGGCCTCGTAGAGATTCTGCTCGGCGGTGGGATAATCGTAGGCCCATGTGGCGCTACGGTTGAAGGGCACCACATCATACTTGATACGAACGAACTGGAAACCGGCATCAACGAAAGGACGAGTGCTGCGTGTTTGGCCAGTGCGTCCTTCAGCTCTTCGACGCGTCATTTCGTCGGCTTCTCGCTTCGTCGGCTCATAAACATACCCCGGAGACAGCAGGAGCACGAGGAGTAGCGATATGACCGGCCCGCGCGCCCTCACCTTTCCATCGCGTCGTTGAGACGGGCAAGGCGGACGAAAAGCGTTTCGAGCTGGGCGTAGTAAGCATCCTCGTCTAGCCCGCCTTTTCGACGCTTCAAATCGGCAACGGTCCGTTCGATTTCCTCTTTCTCACGCAGCATTTCGCGAAGCGCCGCGTTGTTGACGCCGCCGGCGTCAGCAAGCGCCGTGGCACGTCGGCCCAGATAGGTGACGCCCGCCAGACTGCCTTCGCCGGCCTCGGCGAGTTCCTCCACGCGAAAGCCCTGACCGTCGCCCGTGTCCTCCAGCAAGGCCTGCTCGGTGGCGAGTTGCCCGGCGTCGCTAAAATACTGGGCGGTTTTCTCTGAAGCATAGGTGAACAGCTCCTGAACCGACCAGTCGCCATTCTTGTCCAGATCGGCGGCGGGACTGGAGAGCGCCTCGACGAGGAATTGGGGAAAGAGTGTCCGGTTGCGCTGCGTGCCGCGCCGTGTAGCCGTTACGACGACGCGATCCGGCCCACTCAGGGCTTCAACGAACGGCGCGCTGGCCGAGGCGGTGTTGACGAAAACGACGCGCCCGGCCTGCACCGATGCCACGAGCCGGGCATAATCGGCATCGCTGAGGTCACGGCGGGGGATGTTTAGGTAAGCACGCTCCCCGTCATAGCTACCGTGGCCGAAGAGGAAAACGTAGAACTGGTCAGCAGCCGTAGCTTTCTGACCGAACCGGCGAAAAGCTGCCTCAATGGCTTCGGACGTGGCAACGCCATCAACGAACGCCTCGCCTTCGAGCTGCGGCTCCGCCAGCACACGCACCTCATCGAATCCGAAGCGCTGTTCGAGCGCCTGCCGTGTCTCAAAAAGGTAGCCTCGAAACGCCTCAACGTACGCGGCCTCGCCCCCCAAGCCGCCAATGAGGAGGGCGTAGCGATTGCCTTCCTGCGCGGCGGCCGGCAAGGTCCACGCGATCAAGCACAGGGAGATCCAGTTCGCTGCATTTCTCATGTTGCCCTTAGGGAAGGCCTTTTCTTCGCCGATAAATCCACTCGGCGGACAGCAAGACAAGGACGAGTAAGAAGAGAAACGGCACGTCCCATAGGTATTCGGCGCGGTACACCGAGGTGCTGGTGCGGCGGCCCCGCAGGTTGGCCGGCACATCCCCGGCAGAATCCACGTCGTAGTAGTAGCCGTTGCCCTTTTCGGCGAGCGATTCGAGGAAAGCGCGTTTGAGTGTGGCATCGTGGAACTCGGCCTGTGACGGGCGGACAAGGAAGCTCATACCGTCTGATCCGACCACCCGCCCACCCGAGCCCGCCACCACTTCAAGCTCGTAAACACCCTCCTCCGAAGGCAGCACGCGCGCCGTGTATTGTCCGGCCTCTGCCAGTTCCTCCTCGAAAGCGATCTCCTGCACGTTGCCAAGCGGATCGGTCAGCAGCCCGCGAACCGAAGCGCCGGAAATCGGCGCGTAGCCGGCATCGGCTACGGTGACGCTTAGCGACAGCTCCTCTTTCGGTGCGAAACGGCTGCCGGCGAGGTCTAGGTGAACCGGCCCGGCGGCGGAGGCGGCGAGCCAGCGGGCAAACTGTCGCCAGAAACGCTCGTGGCGGTTATCCTGCGCCTCAAGGAGCATCTGCCAGCGCCAAGTACTCGCTGTGGCGAGCGCAGCGGCCCGGCCCTTCCCATAGCGCTGCACCGCTAGGAGCGGCTCGCGCGCGCCGAATTCATCCTCCGGCTTTTCTGCCAGCACCGAGGCGCCGGGTTTGACGGCACCCAGATAGTTGATGCTCGTCAGCCCCGGCATTGCAGCCCAGCGGCTACGGTTCTCTGACGGATCGGGGGAGAGTTTCAGAATGGGGTTCTCAAAGCCCGCCGCCGTCGGGGCGAAGCGGAAACCCTGCTCCTCCGGCGGCTCCTCCGGATCGCCGAACTGGGGCGGGATGACGGCGCGGCGGCTGAGATCAAGCGAGGTCGGCAGCAGGCTGGCGATGGGCGTGTTCCAGTAGCCGCCTTCAGCAAAGGTGTTGCGCCCGCCGAGCATCAGGAACCCGCCGCCGCGACGCCGCACAAACGCCTCAATCATCTCCAGCTGTTCGAGCGAAAAGTTGGCCGCTTCCACGTCGCCGAAAATAACGACCTCGAAATCGAATAGCTCTGCCTCCGAGGCCGGGAAGCCCCCTTCCAGTTCGTCGGGACGGCGCAAGCCCTGCCGGTAGAACTTGCCCGTGCCAGTGCGCGAGACGGAGGTAAACTCGACCACCTCATCGTCTTCGAGTGCACGCTTGATAAATTTAAAATCGGGCCGCAGGTGCCCCTCAAAGTAGAGTACGCGCAGGGTGTCGCGCCGCATGTCGATTAGGGCGTGGAGGGCGTTGTTGGCGGTGTTCATCTCCCCGCCTGCCTCTTCCACCCGCAGCACGTACTCCCCCGCTCCGGTCTCTTTCGGCTCGTAGAAAAACGTAAATTGATCGATCAGCCCACTACCCTTGAGTCGTTGCCGTTCGGAAAAAACCTCGGTATCGCCGCGATACAGGCTGAAAGTCACAGGCTCCGTTTCTTCTGCCCAACTCCGCACCTTCACGTCGATCTCGGCGCCTGTCGTCTCCTCAACGCCCCGACTCACCGTCACCTCCAACAACTCCCGCTCCGCCTCGAACCGCTCCTGCCCCACGCCCACAATGTGGAGCGGCACCTCACGCGCGGCAAATTCCTCCGCCCGGTTAAGCGGCGTCTCGAGGCTGTTGTCGCCACCATCGGTCAGCAAGACGGCACCGGCGAGGGGCAGGCCCCTGAAATCGTCTAGGATGCGACTGAGGGCGGCGGAGAGGTTGGTGCCGTCTCCGATAGCCTCCACTCCGGCAAGGCTATCTGTGCGCGTTGCGTCCTCGCTGAACGTGTAGAAACGCAACTTGAAGTGTTCCGCTAACTCATCCAGCATGTTCTGCTCCAGGAGCAGGTGCTGTACGTCGCCGCTTCGCGTATCGGCTAGCCGACCATCCGACAGCGTCATGCTCGCGGAGGCATCGACCAAGACGGCGACGAAGTTTTCATCCGGCACCACGTCAGGGATTATGAGGACGGGCTCGAAGAGCGGCAGGCACAACAGCAGGAGGGCCGGGATGCGCAGGCCGAGCGAGACGGCTTTCGTGCGGTCGTTCGTAATCCGGTTCGTCAGGAGAT
The DNA here is from genome assembly GCA_024643915.1 of Rhodothermaceae bacterium. GTDB lineage: Bacteria > Bacteroidota > Rhodothermia > Rhodothermales > JAHEMB01 > JAHEMB01. The sequence goes on from JAHEMB010000024.1 coordinate 7,751, forward strand.
AAATCACCCCGAATCCGACCACAAGCAACACCACCACGATGCCGAACACGAACAGCCACGGTCCTGCCTGGAAGCCAAGCTCCCCTTCGGCAAAGTTGACGCCGCTGAATTTGAACAGACCGTCGAGCATACCTCGCTCCCTAATCGAAAGTCCTAGGCTGCGAACTTTCCGCCTTCCACCTTGATCACGACGATGGTGCGATCGTCGCAGAAATCGGCTTCTGGATCCATGAAGGCCGCGACTTCTGCTTCGAGGTGCTGAATAATCTGGCTTGCAGGCAGGTGCCGGAAAGCGCGGAGAGAAGCCATAACCCTTTCCTCGCCGAAGAGCTCGCCGGCCCGGTCCGGCACTTCAGGGTAGCCGTCGGTGAAGATGGCAAGGACGTCGCTCGGCGCCAGCATGAGGATTTCCTCGTGGTATGTGAGGCCTGGCATCAGCCCGACGGGAAGTCCGCCTGCTTCGAGCGGCTGAACCTCATCGCCGCGCAGCAACAAGGGAGATTCATGGCCGGCATTGACGTAGGTGAGAGCCTGTGCCTCCACACTGATTACACCGTAGAAGAGTGTAGAAAACTCCACGGATCGCGTGTCCTGGTAAAGCGCCCGGTCTACCCGGCTGATGATCTCGCGCATCGTATAGAGGTTCTCGGCTTGTACGCGCAGTGCGGTACGCACCGACGCCATGAGAAGGGCCGCTGGCATTCCTTTCCCGGCCACATCGCCCACGGCAACGCCGAGGTTATCGTTCGGGAAATGAATGTAGTCGTAAAAGTCGCCGCTGACCTCTTTGCAGGGCCGATTGAACCCTGCAATGTCGAACCCGTTAAGTTGGGGCGTGCGATCAGGCATGAGCTTCGCCTGAATCGTAGCGGCAATGGCGAGTTCGCGCTCCATCCGTTCGAGGGCGAGCTGCTTCTGGTAAAGCCGAGCCAGGTAGATCGCAACCGAAGACTGGTTGGCGATGGTCTGCAAAATGCTGACGCCAGCCGTTGAAAAACGGTGAGGATGGGCGGTGAAGGCCGTCAGCGCCCCAATGATACGCTTGTTGTGAAGCAGGGGCACCGCCATCAGCGAATGAATGCCCTCCTGGACAGCCTCCCTGGCGTATTGCACCCTCGGATCCGAACTCACGTCGAAGATTTCGATAACGCCGTCCTCTTCCTGCGAACAGCGCTCGATCATTTGCCTGAACACGCTTTGGGAGGCGATGACCGGTCCTTTGGAAAGGTATTGCTGGCTGAGACCATATCCGGCTTTCAGAACCATCTCCCCGGTCTGCTCATCGAGCAGCCGGATGGTGCAGGCTTTCACTTGCAGGCTTTGCGCTGAGATCCGCACGATTTCGTCGAGCAGCCGGTCCAGGTCAAACCCGGAAATCGTGAGCAGATTGCTGATGACGTCCAACGCCGAGAGGGGCTGCTCTGCCGCTTTCAGTTGGTTCGCTCGATGTTCGGGCGGCGTGTTATCCATGCGGGA
>JAHEMB010000024.1:9236-14321 GCA_024643915.1 Rhodothermaceae bacterium
ACAACCAAAGCGAGGCCATACCCAACCCTTTTCGCACCTTCCTATCGGTTCGTTTTCGCCAGGCGCTCGTAGTATTTCTCGACGAGATCGCGGTAGGCGGGCGGCACGTCCTCGGGGCGGGCGCCGTAGAGCTTCTTCTCTAGGGCGATCAGGTCGAGTCGGGCGGCGAGTGCTTCTTCAAGTTGGGAAAGCGGCTGATAGACGCGGTCGTTGAAAAACGCCTTGGCGGCCTCGCCTTCGAGCCGGATGCCGGTGTTGTCGGCCCGGGTGAGGAACTGCTGGAGGCCGCGGAGCGCCTGCTGCGCCTGCGGGTTGCCACCCATTTGCTGTTGCAGGTTTTCGAGGGCTTCGCGGGCGCGTTCCACCTGGCGCTCCATCCGTGCGGCGTCTGTACGGGCCTGTCGGTTGCCCTGCTGGCCCTGCTGGCCCTGCTGGCCCTGCTGGCCCTGCTGGCCCTGCTGCCCGGCTTGCGCTTCTAGCTGCTGCATCTGCCGCGTCAACTCACGGAGGTCTTCGAGGGCGCGGGCCAGGTTCTCCTCCTCGGTCGTCGGCAGTCCACCTTCGAGGGCGCGCACCTGCTCCTCCAGCCCTTCCATCGCCCGCGTGATCTCCTCTTCGAGTCTTTCGGCGCGGTCCAGCCAGCCGCGTTCGAAGGCCTCCTCAGAAGCGCGCATTTTCTCGTCGAGGGCCTCGCGGCGCATCTGCTGAACGAGGTTGCGCGCGGCGCCGGCCGCCTCGGGGTCCTCTTTTGTTCGATCCCGGACAGCCTCAGCCTGGCGTCCCATCCGCTCAAGCTCCTCCCGGAGCCCTTGGCGCTGGCGTTGCAGACGTTTGAGTGCCTCTTGGTCGGCCCGGCCAGCACGAGCTTCAGCCTCCCGCGCGGCCTTTTCGAGATCCTTGCTCAGCCGCTCCTCCCCCTCCTGCATCCGGTCGAAGCGGCGGGCGAGGTCGTCGAGCATTTGACGCATGTCGTCGTTGCGAGCAAGGCTGAGGTCCTGCTGCAACCGTTCGAGTTCATTGAGCGCCTGTTGCTGGCGGGAGGCGGCGCGCTGTGTGTCGCCCCTTTTGAGCGCGCGTTCGGCCTCGCGCATGTTCTCGGCGACACGCTCGAGACCCTCCTCCATTTGCTGCGCCTGCTGCCGGTCGCCCCGGGCCTGCTGCCGCATCTGGCCGGCGAGCGATTCGGTCTGCTGCCGCAACGCGTCCTGCTCTCGCTGGAGCCGCTCAACGCGCCGCTTCTTGTCTTCGCCTTCAAGCTCCGGCTGCTGCGCCTGGTTGGCGAGGTTCTCCTGCCGCCGCGCCAGGTCGCGCAGCTTTTGCAGCGTCTCATCCAGTTCGGGCTGGCCGCCCTGCTGGTCGCCGCGCCGCTGCTGCTGGGTCTCGTACTTGTCCTTCGAAATGTCGAGTTCGAGATCCATCAGTTCGGTCATGCGCTCCTCGGTGGACGACGATCCGCCGCCCTGGCCCTGCTGGTTGAGGGCCACCTGCCGCTCTTTGTTGAGGGCGTCGGCCCGGAGGAGTTCACGCAACGCCCGGCGCTCCGGCGTGAGTGCCTCCTGCAACCGGGCTGCCGTCAAGTCGCCCTCTGCGCGCTCCATCTCTTGCATCGCCGCGCGCAGGTGCTCGACGATCTTTTTGTTGTCCTCGTTCAGTTGTAATTCGAGCGAGAAAGCGGTGGAGTTGATACGCTCCTCGATGTTTTCGCGGAGGTTGCGTTGCGCCTGCGCCAGCCCCCGCACCGCCTCGTCGAATTCGTCTTCGGGCATCTCGTCGCGCTCGCGGTACAGCTTCCATGTGGCCGCGATGATTTGCTGCTGGCTCAGCACCACGGCACTCGGCTGCGCCCCGGCCATCCCCCCCATGTTGCTGGCCTGCTGGAATTGTTGATCGAAGGGGATGACCTCAACGAAATACATGTCGGTCGCCTCACTCCCCTCGTGAAAGAAATCTTCTGCCTCGACGTAGTACGAAATGACGTCGCCGGGCTGAAGGCTGTAGTCTTCGAGGAAAAAGAGATGGTCGCCCCCTGCGCGGCGGGCGCGGGCCGAATCGGGCGGCATCAGGCGGACGGTCTGCTCCTCGGCGCCATTGACTGAAAAGCGCAGGCGAAGGTCCTTCACGCCATAATCGTCCTGCACCTCCCCGACCACCAGCACCTCTTCGAGAGCATTGGTCCGCACGTCGCGCTGCGGATCGGCGATGGTCACGCGCGGCTTTTCGTCGTCGAGCGGGACGATCAGGTATTCGTCGGGGAATTTGTTGGTCTTCGCGGCGCGGTCGATGAGGCGGACGTGGTAGCTGCCTTCCTCGGCGAGGGGAAGCCGGGCGCGAAATCGGCCCTCTCCCAGGGCTTCCATCAGCAGGGTTTGGTCATCATTCAGGACGAGTTCCGCCTGCGTCACGGCCCCCTTCGTCGCCACCGTCAGCCCCACGGTCGAGCCGCGCAGGCCGCGGATGTCGCCGCCATCCGCTTCAGTATAGGGCGCCAGGCCCGTATACGCAGGATAGGTGTAGGTAACGTCGATCTGTTCGACAACGGGGAATTCGTAGAGGCTGATGCGGAAGGGATCGGAGCGCCGCTCTCCTGCCTCGACGAAATACTCGATGGGCTGCTGCACGTCCAGGAATTCGTAGAGATACGCCGGCTCGCCCAGCCCTTTCTCCATTGTCGTCCGCTGCCATTCGCCCTCCCCTTCTCGGAAATGCAGCACCACCTCGCCCGACGCCTCCTTTTTCAGCTCGGCGATGATCTCTTGCGCGGCGCCCTTTTCGATCTCGGCATGACCCGGCGAGACGGTCAGGTAGGGACGCAACGGCGCGGCGACGGTTTTCAGGTCCACCTCGGCCAGTCCGACGCGGAGATCGTTGAAAGAGGTGTAGCCGAGCATAAGAAAAAGCACAAGACCAACACCCGTGGCGTAGGCCAGCACCCGCGCTTTCTTCTGATCGACCACCGTGTCCGGAGGAATCGCCTCGGCGCGGCGGGCGGCATCATCGACCAGCTGGTCCAGTAGGCGGTCGTGTTCCTTGTCGAGATCGCCTTCTACCTCAATGGCACTGTTGAGCCGATCCTCCAGCGCCGGCATTTTCTCCTCGACAAATAGCGCGATCTGCTGGTCGCTTATACGCCGCATCAGGGGCCGCACGACGAACCAGCCGAAGATGCCCAGCACCGCCACCACTCCAAGGCCGCCGCCCACAACGAGTGCCGTCGGCCCCGGATCGAGCCGGGTATAAACGAGCAGCAGGAGCGTGCCGCCTACGAGGAAGGCGAGCAGGGTAAGAGCGCTGCCTTGCACGAGGGCCCGCCGCCGCCAGCGCCGACGGATGTTGCGAACCAGATCCCTGACGTGCCGTCTGGTACTTTGCATTGAAATGACCTCGGCGGGTAACGAAAGGCGGGACGGCGGGCGGCGGAAACCGCGCAGCGATGGGAGCGATCCGTGCTACGGGGCACCCGGCAGATACGTTGCAACCCGGCGTCTCAGGTTTTTCTTTACCGCTGCCATCCGCCGAACGTTTCGCGATGCCTTCATATTCTCAAGGCTACCGATCCTTCAACAGCTTTCTATCAACAAGAAAAAGCCGGAAGCAGCGATGCCCCCGGCCCGAACGCCGTGTTTTGAGCGCTCCTCGCTGTTCACAGTTCTACGTCCTGCGGCACGAGCACCTGATCGATCACATGAATAACGCCGTTACCGGCCTGCACGCCAACCTGGGTGACGGCTGCCCCATCGAGCTTGAGGGTGGCGCCCGTGGCGTTTATGGAGAGGACGTTGCCAGACATCGTCTCGACGCTGCGCTGGCTTCGCAAGGCGTCGGCGCTGAGGACGCCGAAGTAGGCATGGTTCATCAGGACCGTCTCCAGATCCGATAGATTTTCCGGCTTGGAGAGTTGCTCGATGGTGCCTTCGGGCAGGGCATTGAAGGCCTCGTTGGTCGGCGCGAAGAGGGTGAAGGGGCCTTCTTCGCCCAGCCGCTCGGCCATCCCCGCTCGGTCGAAAAGGGAGCGCAACGTCGAGAAGCGGTCCTCGGTCTTTAGCACCTGCAGAATCGTCATGCCTTCGCCGACGAAAGCGTCCGAGGTGTCTTCGACTGCCAAGGTATCGGCAGCGGCGGTCGCGGGCACTTCGTCGCCGCCGCCGCAGGCGGCCAACATCATTGTCAGCGCCACGCCCAGAAGGAAGGGTCGTAGTATCGTGTGTCTCATGGAAGCAGGGTGATGAGTGGATGCTCCGAAAAAGTGTCGCCCAAGGCGGACAGGATCCTCCAAATTGCGACTTAACAATTTGATCCGCAAGGGGGGCTGGCGAACCTCAAAGATATGCGTGCGCGCTTACTGCGTGGCCGCACTCGCGGCAGGCTGGAGTTCGCCCATGGCGGTGGTGTCCGGCTCGGGGATCGCGAGGACCGATCCCAAGACGTACAGCACGCCGTTCCGCGCCGGAAGGCTTTCCACCACCGTGAGCCCGTTGACGGTAAACGACGCCTCGGTCGCGCCTCGCCGGAGCAGCAGGGGCTCGTCGAGAAGCGTGGCCACGCGGAGCGAGTCAATCACCTGCGAAGCACGCAGTCGACCTCGTACGACGTGGTAAGCAAGCAATACCCCGAGGGTGTCGCGGTGCGCCTCGCTGAAAAGGGGTGCTGGCTGCTGGAGCGAATCGCGCCCTTGCCTTCCGCCTGCCAGGCTGTCCGCTTCCAGAGATACCCCAACGAAGGCGCTGTTATTCGGGGCGAAGACAGTGAAAGGGCCGGTCCCTTCGAGCGTTTCACGAAGCTGCGCGGCCTCCACCGCCGCGACGAACTTCGTTAGGTCGCGGCGTTCGTCCGCCAGTTCGACGATGGATTTCGCCTTGGTATTGGTGCTGTCGTAGCGTACCTCGGGCCGGTAGGACTCAGCGCCCCCGCAGCCGGTAAGCCCGACCACGAGCAGCACCCCGCAGAGGGTCGCGCTCCAGAACGTCATCCGTGACAGGGTGATTTGCCGGTGTTCCATACTGTCTATTCACGCCCTTGCTGGGTTCTTGGAAGGAGGAAAGATAAGATGCAGGGTCGAACGCGATGCAACCAGATTGATAATTCTCA
>JAHEMB010000553.1 GCA_024643915.1 Rhodothermaceae bacterium
TCTCTTCCGCGCGAACGGGGACGGGCAGACGTTCGAGGACGTTTCTTTCCGAAGCGGCGTCGACTCGGACAAGCGCAGCCGCACCAGCATCACCGGCGACTATGACGGCGACGGCGACCTGGACCTGTTCCTGCTCAACGTCAACGAGGACGCTTTCCTTTTCCGCAACGACGATAATTCCGGCAATCATTATCTCTTTGTCGAGCTGGAGGGCACGCAGAGCAATAGGGACGGCATCGGCGCGCGGCTGAAGCTGACCACGCCCGACGGCGCCGTGCAGTATTTCGAAACGCGGAGCGGCTCCAGCGTAGGCGGCGGCGACGCCCTGGCCGCGCATTTTGGCCTCGGCGCCAACACTGAGGTGGAAGAACTGGAAATCCGCTGGCCCTCGGGTGAGGTGCAGACCCTCACCGGCTTCGCCGCCGACCAAACCCTCAAAGTAGTCGAGCCGGGCAGCACCAACACTGCCGTCGCGCCGGAAGCGCCCGAAGTGACAACGGCGCTGGACGCACTGTATCCGAACCCGTTCTCTGAGAACCTCTCGATAGCCTTCCACCTGTCTCGCCCCGAAGCGGTCACGCTCACTATCCACGACGTGTTGGGCCGCGAGGTGATGCGGCTGGCCGACGCCACGATGGCGCCGGGAACCCACCGGCTGACGTGGGATGGGCACAATGCTTTGCAACACCGCCTGGCGCCCGGCCTCTATTTCGTACGCCTCCGGGCGGGGGGCGCGCTCCACACGCAGCCCGTACTTTTCCAACGCTGAGTCATCCCGGTCCTTCATGGAGCAGTCCTTCGTCCTTTCCGTCACCGTCAACGGCACGCCCTACGAGCGCACGGTGGCGCCCCGGCTGCTGCTGAGCGATTTCCTGCGGCACGAACTCGAACTGCCCGGCACGCATGTCGGCTGCGAGCACGGCGTCTGCGGCGCCTGCACGGTTTTGCTCGACGGCGCGGCGGTACGGGCCTGCCTCCTCTTCGCCGCCCAGACGCACGGACGCGAGGTGACCACCGTGGAGGGGCTGACGCCGGACGGCGGCAACACGCTCCATCCCCTACAAGCCGCCTTCCGCGATGCGCACGGCCTCCAGTGTGGCTTCTGCACCCCCGGCATCCTCATGACCCTCGTCCCCTTCCTTGAAGAATACCCTGACCCTGACGAAGCAAAGATCCGCGATGCCCTCTCCGGCAACCTCTGCCGCTGCACCGGCTACCAGAACATCGTTGAAGCGACCCGCCTGGCGGCGGAGAGAATGGGAAAGCGGAAGAGCGAAAGAATGGAAGAGATAAGGCAAGGCTAAGGAGAAGAATCGTCCATTCCTCCTCTTCTCCTTTCTTCCATTCGTGTAAAAACGAGCGCACGAGGAAAAGCGCCCACCCCATCCCCATCGGTTAAACGAAGCACCCCGTGGCGACACGCTATTTCGGCAAGCCCGTCCGTAGGAACGAGGACCCGCGCCTGCTGACGGGGCGGGCGCTTTTCGTGGATGACGTACACCTGCCGGGGATGCTGCACGCGGCGTTCCTGCGGAGCGAGCACGCCCACGCCCGCCTCCTGAGCATCGACGCCTCGCGGGCGCGGCACCGGCCAGGGGTGGTGGCCGTCTATACTGCCGAGGACCTGGGTGATTACTGGCAGCACGGGCCGCTCCTGGTGCCGCCCCCGCCCATCGCACGCCTCACGTTCGAGGCGCGCACGCAGGTGCCGCTCGTGAGGGATAAGATCCGTCACGTCGGCGAACCGATCGCCATCGTCATCGCCGAGAGCCGCTACCTCGCCGAAGACGCGCTGGCCGACATCGACGTCGAGGTGGAGCCGCTGGAGGCCGTCGTCGATTTGGAAGCCGCCCTCGCCCCCGGCGCCGCGCTCGTCCACGACGACCTCGGCACCAACGTCGCCGCGCACGTCATCCAGGAGAAAGGCGACTTCGAGGCCGCGCGGGCCGAGGCGGACCTGGTGATCGAACGCCGGTTCGACTACGACCGGGGGGTGGCGGCAGCGATGGAGAACCGGGGCGTGGTGGCCCATTGGAACGACCGCAACCAGCACCTGACCGTCTACGACACCACACAGGCGCCTATCCCCCTCCGCGGTGGCCTCGCCGGTCTCCTGGGCCTCTCCGAGTCGCAGGTCCGCGTCATTGCGCCTTTCATCGGCGGCGGCTTCGGGCCCAAGATCATGATGTTCTACCCCGAAGAGGTGCTCCTTCCCTGGATCTCGATGCGGCTGGGGCGCCCGGTCAAATGGATCGAGGACCGGCAGGAGAATTTCTTCTCCACCACGCAGGAGCGCGGGCAGGTGCACGAAGCCGTCCTCGCCCTCACCCGCGAAGGCCAGATCCTCGGCGTACGTGACGTGTTTCTGCACGACAACGGCGCCTACAACCCCTACGGCCTCACCGTCCCCATCAACAGCCAGTGCACGCTCCTGGGCTGCTACCGCGTGCCCAACTACTACAGCGAGTTCCGGACGGTCTTCACCAACAAGCCCATCGTCACCCCCTATCGGGGCGCGGGCCGGCAGCACGGCGTCTTCGTCATGGAACGCCTCCTCGATTTCGCTGCAAAGGACCTGGGGCTCGACCGCGCCGCGATCCGCCGGGCCAACTTCCTCTCGCCCGAAGACTTCCCCCACGATCACGAGATCATCTACCAGGATTTCGCCCCCCTCGTCTACGACAGCGGCAACTACGCCCCGGCCCTTGACCGTGCGCTGGAAATGATCGGCTACGAACAGTTTGAGAAGGGCGAAAAAGAGGCAACGCGGACGGCAGGAAAGCGGCGGGGGCTCGGCGTCGTCTCCTACGTCGAGGGCACGGGCATCGGGCCGTACGAAGGAGCGCGCGTGACGGTGGAGGCCGCCGGCACGGTGAGCGTTGCCACGGGCGTGGGCACGCAGGGGCAAGGGCATTTCACCTCCTTCGCGCAGATCGTGGCGGACCAGGTGGGCGTGGATGTGGCAAACGTGCGCGTCGTTACCGGCGACACCGACGCCTTCCACTGGGGCACAGGCACTTTTGCCAGCCGCGGCGCGGTGGTAGCAGGCAATGCATGCCGGAACGCCGCCGCCGAGGTGCGAAAGAAAATCCTGAAGCTGGCCGGCGAGTTGCTGGAAGCCGCCGAAGCCGACCTCGTCCTCGACAAGGGGCGCGTGTACGTGAGGGGCGTGCCGCAACGCGGGTTCGACCTGGGCGAGCTGGCGGTAAAGGCCAATCCGCTGCGCGGTGCGGTGAAACCGGGGACGGAGCCGGGCCTGGAGGCCACCTCTTACTTCGGCCCGGAGCGCGGCACCACCGCCAGCGGTGTGCACGCCCTCATCGTGGAGGTGGACCTGGAAACGATGCTGGTGGAGATCAAGCAATACGTCGTGGTGCACGACTGTGGGCGCGTCATCAACCCGCTCATCCTGGAGGGGCAGATGCACGGCGGCGTGGCGCAGGGCCTGGGCAACGCCTTCTACGAGCAGCTCCATTGGGACGCCGACGGGCAGCTTCTCAACGCCTCGTTCATGGACTACCTCCTCCCCACCGCCGCC
>JAHEMB010000554.1 GCA_024643915.1 Rhodothermaceae bacterium
CAGTACGCGGGCCGTATCCATGTAGGCCGTGATGAGGTCCTGATGGCTGACGGCGCGGCGCGTGAAGACCTCGGAGGTAAGAAGCGAGGAGCGGCGTGTGAAGCCCTGGAGCGGGGCCAGTTCGTAGCCGGTGGCCCCCGGCGTATAGCCCGACGAGGCCGTCACCGCGCCCGTCCGTACCGTCACCGTCCCATCGCTGCGGATCGCGCCGATCCACAAGCCCGCCTCGAAGAGGTGCTCCACGCCCGAGTCGAGGGGGTACTCGAAGGAGGGCGCCCCGGTCGGGCTGTTGCGCACGTTGGATCGCCCGATGAAACCGGCGTTGGTCACCGTCAGTCCGACGTTGCCGACATCGATAACAGCCTCTTCGAAACCCTGGGCCTGCCCTTCGGCAGCCAGCAGGGCGAGGCTCATCAGCAAGAAAACAAAGCGACGCATGAAAGCGAAAAGGTCCTGGCGTGACGACTACGTAGGGAGAGGCCGGGAGGACAGGCAGACAACACGAAAGGCCCGGCAGCGCCCGTGAGGCACTCAGCTTGCCGTGTTAATATAGACAGAGGCAACCGCCCTGTAAATGGTCGGCCCCGAAGATATGAAAACGGGGTGGCGCGTGCAGGTCTTTTTATCGTAACCCCATCCCTGGGGCTTGCGCATCCAAACGGGGCGCGCCGTCTTTTCCCGTTGACAACGGGCCACGCCTGGGCTTTCTTTCGATTATGAGATCGCTTTCTCTCACACCGGCGATTTTGCTGCTTCTGGCAGCAGCGTCAGGCGGATGCAGCGGCGCCTCGGAACCCGCGCAGCGCCTCGTGCCCGGCGCCATCGCCTACGATGCCGTGGACCGCCGGCACTTCAGCGACGTGGGCCGCCCCGTCCGCACCCTCGACGGCGCCGTCCTCTTCGTCGAGGCCTTCAAAGCCGACACGCTCCTCTGGTTCGAGGGCGAGGCAGACGGCCTCTTCCGCCAGGCGTTCCTCCGCCGGGGCAACACGGTCTACGCCCTCGGTCGCACAGGCGATTACATGATCGCCTCCGCCCCGCAGTCCGCCCTCTACAGCCTCTTCCTGGAGCAGTGGCGCACGGCGCAACAGTAGCCCTGCGCCGCTCACCCGCCCGGCGTTTCGACGAACCGAAGCTGATCGAGCAGGGAGGCGAGGTGGTCGCGCCCGAGGTTCGACCAGACGTTGTAGAGGCAGCCCTGGCCGGCAATGCGCAGGTAGGCCAGTTCCTTGGGGCCGGCCCCCCCCTCGGGGCCGTAGCCGACGCTGCTGCCGTCCGGCCATTCCTTCTTCACGGGCCAGTCATCGAAGGACGGCTCGGAAGCGGCGACGCCCGTCCCGGCGATGCCGAAGGCGCTTCGCAGCCCCGGCTGGTCGTAGGCGATGCCCCAACCCCCGGCGAAGTTGGCGGCGCGGACGGTGGCGCCTTCCCCTTCGCCGAGGGCAGCGGGCGCGATGAGGGCGCAGGTGGCGCGGTTGTCGGCCTGCTGCCATTCCTCAACGTAAACAGCCGGCACCTCGGCGCGGGCGAGGGTGGCCCCCTGCCAGGGTGCGGGGTTCGCGGGGCTTTCAGGCGGCGGGGCGTCCGTGCCCGGCGCCGTGCTGGACCCGGTGCCGCCGCAGCCGCTCAGGAAGCCGAGCAGGCCGAGAAAGGAGATCATCGCCAGGAATCGCATAGGAACCTCGTCGGTTGTTGTTCAGCATCGTCATCACTTCGGGCCTATAACGACCGCTGCCCCAACTTGATTGAAAAAAATGATGCTCAAATTCCAAGCTTCAGCATTCTTACAGGCACCTTTCGAGTTTCACATTTCGCATTTCGAGCTTACACGAATGTGTCAATGACCGTGATGCCGGCACCGGGGAAGCGGTCCATGGCCGGGAGCGCGTCGCAGGCTTCTTCGAGGACAATGGTACGGCCGATGAGACGATCCGGGCGGAGGGCGCCGCTTTCGATGAGGGCGAACAGCGCGGCGTAGCGGTAGGCCTGGATGCCGTGGCTCCCCACCACCTCCAGCTCGTCGGCGACGATGCGGTCCATGGGGAGGGCAGCGTGGCGGTCCTCCCCCAGGAGGAGGCCCACCTGCACGTGCCGGCCCTGCTTCCGCAAACCGGCCACCGAGGCGAAGCACGTTGCCGGGCTGCCGAGGGCGTCGAGCGAGACGTGCGCGCCGACCCCGGTGATTTCTCGGACGCACGCCGCCACGTCCTCCACCTCCCGCGCGTTGACGGTGGCCGCCGCGCCGAGGGACCGCGCCAGGGCCAGCTTCTCCTCGGCAATATCCACGGCAACGACACGCGCGCCGAGGGCCTGGGCGATCATTACGGCGGAGAGGCCCACGCCGCCGCAGCCGTGGACGGCCACCCACTGCCCGGCCCGCACCTGCCCCTGGTCCACCACCGCCCGGAACGACGTGGCGAACCGGCAGCCCAGGCTCGCCGCCGTCACGAAGTCGAGGTCGTCCGGGAGGGGTACGAGGTTGAGGTCGGCGTGCGCCACGGCCACGTACTCGGCGAAGGCGCCCCAGTGCGTGAAGCCCGGTTGGGACTGATAGTCGCACACCTGCGGGTTGCCCGAGACGCACGGCGGGCACGCGCCGCAGCCGCACACGAACGGGAGGGTTACCCGCTCGCCTCCCGCCCACCGCCGCACGTCCTTCCCCACCGCCGCCACCACGCCCGCGATCTCGTGCCCCGGTACGTGGGGGAGCGTGATGTCCGGGTCGTGCCCGCGCCAGCCGTGCCAGTCGCTCCGGCACAGCCCCGTCGCCTCCACGCGCAACACGGCGCCGTGCGGGGCGGGCGTGGGATCGGGCACCTCGCGCAGGGCGAGGGGGCCGCCGAAGGTTTCGTAGAGGACAGCGCGCATTAGGGGGACTTCGGCAGAGGATTGGGCTGGTGGGTTGCGCCACGATAGCACGCCGACGGGCGAAGTGCAAACAGGCGTCTCCGGGATGTGGCGCCAGCCCTCGGCACTGCTCCACATTCGTTCCGCAGGCCGGTCTCCCTTCAAAGGGAGAATGTTCATGCACAGCAGAAGGGCAGCGAGGGGTGTAGTGACAGGCGCAACGGGTTGATGTATCTTGTGGGAAATACTGCCCGACGGTTCGGAGGCACAGCCGGGCTCACGATCTTCTCATCCTGGTTTCTCCCTACCATGCGTATCCTTCAGGTCTCCGCTTTTTTCCTCCTGCTCGCCTTCTGTGTAGGCACCACCCAGGCGCAGCGCTACACGCTCAGCGGCACCGTCACCGACCCCGCCGGGCAGCCGCTCGTGGGCGTCAACATCCTCGAAAAAGGCACCACCAACGGCACCACCACGGACGCCGACGGCGCCTACCGGCTCACTTACAACGATCCTAATGCCGTCATCGTCTTCAGCTACGTCGGCTTCAAGCGACAAGAGATAGTGCCCGCCGGGCGGACCGAACTTGACGTGGTGCTCGAAGAGGGCATCGAGTTCTCCGAGCTGGTCGTCGTCGGCACGCGCAGCCTCAACCGCTCCGTCACCGAGAGCCCCGTGGCGGTGGACGTTTTCG
>JAHEMB010000555.1 GCA_024643915.1 Rhodothermaceae bacterium
AAGTGGCTCGATCCGCCTGCCGAGTTTGACCTCGAAACACCCTTCAACCTCGTCTCGACGAACGACATCACGGGCGGCAACTCCGGCTCGCCCCTCCTTAACAAGAACCTGGAGGTCGTCGGCCTGCTCTTCGACAGCAACATCGAGGCGCTCCCGAACGAGTACCTCTTCCTCGACGAGACGGGCCGCGCCCTCTCCGTTGATTCGCGCGGCATCCTCGAAGCCCTCGACGACCTCTACGATTACGACCGCCTGGTGGTGGAGCTGACCACGGGCCGTCTCATCCCCACCGAGGTCGAAGCCGACGCCGAGGAGGAGACCGTGGGAGGTTGAAATGGGATGCGTGAGGGTGCTCTGCTGAATCGCTGAGGCAAGCACCCTCACGCATCACGCATCATCTCAAGGATAGCCGGCGTCACGCCTGTCAGGTCGTCCACTGCTGCGAAAAACCCCGCGCCGCGCCCGTAGGCGACGAGCGGCACGGGGTTGCGCGTGTGGCCCTTCGTCGAAAGGTCTTCGATGTTGCCGTGGTCGCTCGTGATGAGGAGGAGATCCTTGGCGGGGTCGAGTCCATCTAGCACGCCAGCGAAAAAAGCATCGAGGGCGCGGAGAGCGGTGTCGGCACGGTCGAACGAGCGGCTGTGGCCCGCCTTGTCGGTCAGGTAATACTCGAACAGGGTGAAGGCGTGCGTGCGGCTCAAGGCGTGGAGGCGGCGGCCCGCCTCGGCCTCGGTGATGGGCGTGAGGCCGAGGTGCCGGTCGGGCCAGCCGGCCCCGGTCAGGTCGGCGGCGAGGGCGCGGCTCGCCAGCAGGTCTTCGTGGCCCCGGATGCGCAGGCCCGCGTCGAGGCAGCAGCGCGTGGTCACCGTCCACCGGTCGCGCTTCTTGACGTACGCGAAGAAGCGGGGCGGGTAGGCGTTGGCGAAAACCGCCGGCTCCTCGTAGGGCAGCCCCAGCGCCAGGATCTTCGTGAAAATATTCTCTGCGGCGAGGACGGGTTTAGTCTTGGAGTGCGGGAACGGGCCGTAGTGCCGCCCCGCTACCGCCGCACAGTTGACGCCGGTAAAGAGCGTCGCCTGCCCTGTCCCACTCTGGGGCAGCCCCGGCAGCCCCAGGTTCGCGTCGAGGGGGTGGAAGAGGTGGTCCGGCCCGGCAAAGAAGCGCGCGTCCGCCGTCCACCGTTGCCCGCCCGCCAACCGCTCGAATGCCGGCAGCGAAAGCGCCGCCAGCGGATTCCTCTCCCCCTCCTCCGCGCCCAGCCCGACGCCGTCAAGAAATACGAACAGGATGTGCATTATCGGATGTCGGTTGTCGGATTTGGAGCTTATTCGAAGGGAAAGAAAATTAACCTTCGACGGCTTTCGCGGCGGCGACAACCCAGTCGGAATCCACAGGTTCGCGCAGGCGGTGGACGGTTTCGGGGAGGGGCGCGTCGTCTGCCGCGATGCCGAAGACGGGGCGGCCCGCGTCGAGGGCCCAGGTGAGGGCGTGTCCTTCGGGCGTATCTGGTTTCGGCTCGAAAAAGACGCAGGCGCGGGCGAGGGCGGCGAGGGTGAGGGCGCGTTCCTTGTCGTCGTGGTCGAAGGGGCCGTGCGTCATGGGGAAAGGCGAGACAAGGAGGCCACCGGCCCGCACCGCAGCCGTCACGGTGGGGCGGAGGGGCGGGGCGAGGCGGGCCATCCCCGCCGGGGCGACGAGCAGCCCCGGTGCCCCTGCGCCCGCGCATAGTTTGTGCACCACCACGTCGAACCCGTGGGCGGCGCCGGTGGCCGGGACGAGGCCGTGCGGCAGCAAGTGGCGGACGAGCGCCTGCGCCGTCTCGAAGGCTGCCTCCGAAAGCGGCGGGCGAGCGAAGAGGGCGACGAGGGGGCGGGCGAGGGCCTCCAGGGGACCGTAGGCGTACAACAGAAAGGGGCGCTGCGCGAGGGGCAGGTCTTCCAGGCCGGCGGGCCACGCCTCGTCGGGGGGGCTGAGGGTGTGGACGCCGCGCTTTTCGTTCTCGGCGGCTGCCGCCTGTGCCGTCGCCAGCTTCTCCGTCATCGCTGCCTCGTCGAAGAGGCGAGTGACGAGGGCCTGGGCGTTGGGGGCGCCCTTGATGCGGGTGAGCACCTGCTCGCGGGGGGTGCGGAGCAAGTCGGCGTAGGTGGCAAAATGGGTGAGGAGACGGCCCGCCGTCACGCGGCCCACGCCTTCCATCTCCCGGAGCGCAAGGGCGAAAAGAGTGGAATCGGATGCCATATTGTCCAGGTGATACGTCGTCGGGATCGTAACTTACGCAACACCGGGCTGACATAGGGAAGCGGAGGGAGGAGCGAGGAGGGAGGGGAGAAAAAGAGATCCGTTTCTATCTCCTCAATCCCTGTTGCACTTTTCCCCGCGAAGGCTCATCTTGCCCCATCGCTCTTCCTGCAACGAAATGGCTGTCCTGTCGTGATCCGCGACACGCTCGACAAGATACGCGGCTACCTCGCGCCCCCGGAGGAGCCGCCCGACTACGCCCTCGTGCTGAGCGGCGGCGGGGCGCGCGCTTCGTACCAGGCCGGCGTCCTCCAGTACATCGCCGAGGCGTTCCCCGAGGCCAACTTCCCCATCATGACAGGTGTCTCGGCGGGGGCGCTCAACACGGCCTATCTGGCCGACCATGCCGGCACGCTCCCCGAAGCCACTGCGCACCTGCTCGAATGCTGGCGCGAGATCCAGGGGGACGACGTGTTCGCCACAGAGTCGAGCTTCGGGCTGCTATGGAAACTGCTGCGGCGCGGGGGCAGCGCCGAGGAGGCGCAGGGCGTCGGCGCCGCTCTGGAGCACGGCCGCGGCCTCGTCGATACCTCACCCCTCCGCGCGTTCCTCGAAGACAACCTGCAAACGGAGGACGGGCGGCTGGTGGGCGTGACGGAGAACCTGCGGGCGGGCCGCCTCAAGGCCTTCGCCGTGACGACGACCAACTACATGACTGGGCAGACAGTGACGTGGGTACAGGGCGACCAGGGCGAGCGCTGGGAGCGGCCCAGCCGCATCAGCATCCCCACCATCCTCACGGTCGATCATATCCTCGCCTCCACGGCTCTGCCGCTCCTCTTCCCGGCGGTGCAGATCGGCGGGGCGTGGTACGGCGACGGCGGCATCCGCCTCTCCTCGCCCCTGTCGCCCGCCATCCACCTCGGCGCGGACCGCATGCTCATCATCTCGACCCGCTACGCGCGCAGCCGCGCCGAGGCCGACGAGCCGAGCGTCCACGGCTACCCGCCCGCCGCGCAGATCCTCGGCATCCTCATGAACGCCATCTTCCTCGACCTCCTCGACCAGGACGTCGTGCGGCTGGAGCGCTTCAACAGGCTGCTGGCGGAAATGCCGCCGCGCAAACGGCTGGGGATGCGCCCCATCGAGGCCCTCGTCATCCGGCCCTCGCAGGACCTGGGCAAGCTGGCGAGCGAATACGAACTGAAGGTGACGGGCGCCCTCAAGATGCTGACGGTGGGCCTGGGCGCCGACCGCACCAAAAGCCCCGACTGGCTCAGCA
>JAHEMB010000556.1 GCA_024643915.1 Rhodothermaceae bacterium
CGAAGAAGAGGTGCGGCGCCTGGGCGTGGCCCAACTCTCCACCGACCTCGTCAAGCAGCTCCCCACCGTCCTCGAACCCGACGTCTTCCGCTCGCTCCAGCTCTTGCCCGGCGTCCAGACGGCTTCCGACTTCTCGACCGGCCTCTATATCCGGGGGGGCAGCCCGGACCAGACGCTCATCCTACTCGACCGCAACACCGTCTACAGCCCCGGCCACATCTTCGGCTTCTTCTCCGTTTTCAACCCGGATGCCATCAAAGACGTGCGGCTTTACAAAGGCGGCTATCCGGCCTCCTATGGTGGGCGGTTGGGCGCGGTGGTCGATATCTACAACAAGGACGGCAACCGGAACACCATACGCGGCACAGCCAGCCTCGGCCTGCTGGCGGCCCGGGCGATGGTAGAGGGGCCGCTTCAGGTAGGGGCGCAGAAGGGCTCGTTCATGCTGGCGGCGCGACGCTCCACCCTCGAACCCGTCCTGGCCGTGCTCGAAGCCCAGGAGATCGACGGGACGCCCTCCCGCTTCAATTTTTACGACATCAACGGCAAGCTCAATTTCGACGCCTCGCCCGACGACCGGCTCTCGCTCGCCCTCTACGCCGGGCACGACGTTTTTGCGCTCCCCCTCCTCGAAGAGGACACCCTCGATGTGGCCTACGGCAACCAGATACTCAGCCTGAACTGGACGCACCTCTTCTCCAACCGCCTCTTCTCCAACTTCACCCTCGCCGGCTCACGCTTCTCCAGTGCGCCCACCCTAGTGGCCGGCAGCACCCCCTTCGACCGGCGCAATGAGGTCTACGACCTCTCGGTAAAGGGCAGCTTCGAGTGGGTACCCAACGGGCGGCACGCCCTGGAGGCCGGCTTCTGGTCCGGCCTTTTCACGGTGGATTTCCGCGAGTGTATCGGGCCGCAGCTCGCCCTCGACCGCTGTGGTGTGGACGAGCAGTTATCGGCGCTCTACAGCGCCGCCTACTTGCAGGAAACGTTTAGCCCCTCCCCGCACTGGATGGTGCGGGTGGGGGTGCGCACGAGCTACTTCGACCGAGGGAGCTACCTGCGTTGGGAGCCCCGCCTGGCCCTGGAGTACCGCCCCCTCCCGCGCGTACGCGTGCAGGCCGGCTACGGGCGCTACTACCAGTTCCTCACCCTCAGTGCCTCCGAGTTCCTGACGGGTTTCGACGTGTGGCTGCCCGCCGATGAAGGGGTGCCGCCCGCCTTCTCCGATCAGTTCGTGGCGGGGGTGAAGACGAGCTTGACGGAAACACTCGACCTGGATGTGGAGGGCTATTATTTTTCCCTGCACGACCTCTTCGAAACCAACCACCTGGTGCCGGATCGCGCCGGAATCCAATATGTCGACCGTTTCCGCTTCGGAAAGGGCTATGCCTACGGCGCCGAGGTGCTCCTGCGCAAAGCCGCCGGGCGGCTCAACGGCTTCCTCGGCTACACCTTCGGGCAGGCGCGCCGCCGTTTCCCGGGGGTGCGCGATGGCGCGTATTTCGCCCCCAAGCACGACCGCACGCACGACCTGACGCTTTTTGCCAACTACGAGGTGGGGCGGCGGTGGCGGCTGACGTCGGTGCTGAAATTCGCCACCGGCCAGGCTTACACACGCCCTGATGCCCAGTACGAACTGCCCGGCTATCCCTTCGACGCCTTCCCCTTCGAGGTGCTCCAGACCGACTTTAACAACGCCCGCCTGCCGGCCTACCACCGTCTCGACCTGGGCGCCGCCCGTACGGGTCGCTTCTTCGGCTTCGCCGAGTATGAGTTGCTGCTTCAGGTGCTCAACGTCTATAACCGCCGCAACGTGTGGTTCTACCTGTTCGAGTTCAAGCCCGGCGGCATCGTCGAGCGCACCACCATCCCGCAGCTTCCCGTACCCTTGCCTAACGTATCGCTTACCCTGAAATTCTGAGCGATGATGCGAACTTGTACGAATGGAGGAAGAGACGAAAGGACGAAAGGAAGATCCCCTTCCTCATCGTTTCGTCGGCTCGTCGTTTCGTCGGCTCTCCTTTTCCTGCTACTCGCGGGGTGCGATACGAGCGAGCCGGCAACCGGCGACGACCAGATCGTGGTAGAGGGGTACCTGGTAGCGGGTGAGGCGCTGCCGACGATCTGGGTGCGCCGGACGGCCAGGCTCACGGATCAGTACGACTTCGGGCGGTTTGCCGTGCGGGGGGCCGAGGTTCGTGTGGATCGGCTGCGGGGCGAGGTGGGGATCGTAGACGAAAGCTATCTCTTTTCTGAAGGCTCATCCGGCGCCTACGTCTTCGACGGCGCGTCCACGGTAGTACCGGGAGGGGTCTACCGGCTGGAGGTGCGCGTGCCGGGCGCCCCGCAACTTATCACGGCGCGGACGGTGGTACCGGACTCCTTCAGCGTCCTTGCTGCCAGCGCCGACACGATACAGCTCGGGCGTGCGCAGCTCGAACTGAAGCTGACGCGCAGCCAGAATCCGCAACGGCAAAGTTTCTTCAAACTCGATGTCGCCTCGCTCGACGCGCGGCAGGAGCAACTCACGCCCTTCGGTAGGGGCCTTTTTGACAGCGGCGTCTCCCTTGTGAACCTGAGCGTGATGGAGCTGCCCGTCCTGAACGAAGCCAACTACCTCAACCCGAACGGCACCCTTACGGTGCCGATGCTGTGGCTACTGGCCGCTTTCTACGGCCCCAACGTCTTCACCGTCAGCGCCCTCGACGATAACCTCTATGACCTCATCCGCTCCGTCGAGGCGCAACAGGACGGCACTTCGTTCCTGCCCGGTGAGATCCCCGAGGTGGTTGAGCACGTGGAGGGCGGTACAGGGGTCTTCGGTAGCCTGGCCCGCGTTCGCCACCCTGTCTTCGTGCAGCGACCCTGATGCGATCTTCTATGATGCTTCCTGTTTCCCGCGCGACGTGTTCGATGAGAAGCAGGGCCCTGCTGGTCGTTCTGTCGGCTTTCCTTGCAGCAAGCGCGATGGCGCAACCATCGGGTACCTGGCGATGGCTACCGGCCGAGCGCCTCATGCCCCGCTTGCTGGCCGATCCCCTCGATCCACGCACAGGGGTGATGAAAGCCCTCGAGACCCCGCTCCTCGATGCGCGCATCGGATCGTCGTGGGAGGTGCTGCACTGGCAGGGCACCCGGCCCGTGCTCGGCTTCCGGAGAATGGCCCTCGGGCTGGGGAGGCGGCTTTTCTGCTGCTGGACGTGGACCGCGCCGGCCCCCTCGAGATCGACGGCTTCGAGTTGGAGAGCGGCGATTATTTTTTCGGTGGCTACCTAGCGGGGGAGCAGGACTACGGTTTTGCCCTGGCCCGCTACCGCTTCCAATGTCGGTACGCCGGGTCGGGGTGTAGCCCATCGGGGACCGCCAGGCGGAGGTAGCCACCGGGTTTCAAGTAGGTGAAGCATTAGGCGGCGGCTGTCCGCGCCTGCGCAGGCGTCAGGTGCTCCCACACGTGCTCGGCCAGGACGGCGTGGACGGATGCAGGCGTGAAGAAACGCTGCTAGTCGGCTGGGGCGAGT
>JAHEMB010000557.1 GCA_024643915.1 Rhodothermaceae bacterium
CCCTTTCTCGTCATGTCGCACGGTCTCCCCGCCCCCGTTCGTCGTTTTGGTTTGTTTGTATTGCTGCTGGTGTTGGTTGGCTTCAGCCTGAACCCCGGCGTGGTGCAGGCGCAGGAGGCCCGGCAGATCACCTTCAACGAGGCCATCCGCCTGGCGCTGGAGAAAAACATCACCCTGAAGCAGTCCGCTATTGCGGTGGAGCAACGGAGCATTGCCGTCTCGCAACGGCGCGCGGCGTTTCTGCCCGACTTGAGCGTCAGCTCGCGGGCCAACCGCAACTTCGGCCGGGTCGTCGACCCGAATGACTTTACGGTGAGCAACGAGTCCGTCGATTTTCTCGATGCCGACATCGGCAGCAGTATCAATGTGTTTAACGGCTTCAGCGACGTGGCTTCCTTCAAGGAGGCGAAACTTCAGTATGAGGCCAGCGACCTGACCTATGAGCGCAGCCGGCAGACGGTCGTATTTACCGTCATGTCGAACTTTCTCGACCTGATCGAGCAGCAGGAGCAGATCCGCATTCAAGAGGAAAACCTGGAGGCGCAGCAGCAGTTGCTCCTCCAGATTGATGAGTTCGTCAACGTCGGCGCGCGGCCCATCTCGGACCTCTACCAGCAGCAGGCTGCCGCCGCCAATGCCGAGCTAAATTTGCTCAACGCGCAACGGGCCTATCAACTCAGCGAGGCCAACCTCATCCAGACGCTCCAACTCGACCCGTTCGTACAATATGCGTTTGTGGCGCCGTCTGTGGAAGAGGCGAATCTTTCCATTGAGGAGTATGCCCTGCCGAATCTGTTGCAGACGGCCTTTCAGAATCGATCCGACTTACAGGCGCAGGAGTTTAATATCCGCGCGGCACAGCAGGGCATCCGGGCCGCGCGGGCGAGTTACTGGCCCACCGTAGGTTTCAGGGCCAGCTACGGCAGTGAGTGGGCCAGCTCCCGCGACGGCAGCCTCTTCAATCAGTTTGATGCCCGGCGCGGCGGTGGCCTGGGCTTCAGCATCTCCGTGCCCCTCTTCGACCGGTTCGGCACGCGCAACAACACACAACTGGCGCAGGTGCAGTTCAACAACGCGCGGCTAGAGTTGGACAATATCCAGCAGAACATTGCTGTGCAGGTGCGCCAGGCCTACCTCGATTATGAGACGACCGAGAAGTCGCTGGAGGTGGCGCAGAAGCAGGTGCGTGCCGCCGAACTGGCCCTGGAGGCTTCGCAGGAGCGCTACAACGTGGGCGCGGCCACCTTCGTGGAACTGTCGCAGTCACGCGCTGATTTTGTGCAGGCCGCCGGCGACCTCGTCCGGGCGCAGTATAACCTCGTTTTTCAGGAGAAGCTGATCGAATACTACCTCGGCGTGCTTGACCCGTCGAAGCCGCTGTTCGAATAAGTCCTCTGTTGACATGCCTGCCTCAGCGCTTTTGGATTAATTTAAGACGATCCGCAACCCAGCCCCGCTACACAGATTCATCTAGTATGGCGAAGAAGAAAAACGCGACGAAACGCATCCTTTTCATCATCGGCGGGCTCGTGGTGCTGCTGGTCATCCTCGGCGTCGTCGGCAGCGTCACCGGGCTGTTCGGCGGCGGCAACGACGGCGTGGAGGTGGAGGTGGCGCAGGCTGAGCTTCGCGACGTGACGCAGCTCGTCACGGCCTCGGGGCGTGTGCAGCCCGAGGTGGAGGTGAAGATCAGCCCCGACGTGGCCGGCGAAATCATCGCCCTGCCCGTTAAAGAGGGTGACTTCGTGGAGCGCGGCGCCCTCCTGGCACGCATCCGGCCCGACTTTTTCGCTGCCCAGGTGGAGCAGGCCGACGCGGGCGTGCTGCAGGCGAAGGCCAACGCGGCGCAGCGCCAGGCTGATATGTTGGAATCGCAATTTGAGCTTAAGCGGCAGCAGGAGCTGTTCGAGAAGAAAGTGGTGGCCGAGAGCCAGTTGCAGGCGGCCCAGGCGGCCTACGAGGTGAAGAAAGCCGCCTATGAAGCCGCGCAGTACGCCGTACAGAGCGCCGAGGCCAGCCGCCGCGAGGCGCGCGAGCAACTCGGCAAGACCTCCATCTACGCGCCCATGAGCGGCACCGTCAGTAAGCTCGATGTGGAACTGGGCGAGCGCGTGGTGGGCACCAGCCAGATGGCTGGTACCGAGATGATGCGCATCGCCCGTCTGAACCAGATGGAGGTAGAGGTCGACGTCAACGAGAACGACGTCGTCAACGTCTCCCTCGGCGACAGCGCCCGCATTGAGGTGGATGCCTACCCCGACCGCACCTTCCGGGGCCTCGTCACCGAGATCGCCAACTCGGCGCGCGTCTCGGGGATGGGCACGCAGGAGCAGGTGACCAACTTCCCCGTCAAGATCCGCATCGTCGATGCGCACAACATCGACCTGAACCTCGCCCAGGAGGCCGTGCTGGCTGAAGAGGTGCCCGTCGAAACCATCGACAGCCCCATCTTTCGCCCCGGCATGAGCGGCACCGTAGACGTGTACACCAAAACCATCGCCGAGGCGGTGGCGGTGCCCATCCAGGCCGTCACCGTGCGCGACTTCAACCGCGTCGATACCAAGCGGCGTGCTGGTGCGGAGGAAGCTGATGCTGACACCACCGACGCCGCTCCGGCTTCCGGCTTCGTCGCGGAGGATCTGCGGAAAGTCGTCTTCATTGCCGAGGATGGTGAGGCGCGCATGGTGGAAGTCGAAACCGGCATTTCGGATGATACGCACATCGTCGTCAAAAGCGGCTTAACGGGCAAAGAAATGGTCATCATCGGCCCGTACCGCGCCGTCAGCCGCACCCTGGAGCCCGGCATGGCGGTGAAAGTGGAGGCGGCCCGCCCGGGCGCCGTAGCGGCGGCCCGCTAGCGCGCACGATCCCTCAACACAAAGTAGCGTATGATAGAGACCCCCCGGCGCCCCCTTATCGAGGTGCGCGACGTCACGAAGATCTACCAGATGGGGACGCAGGAAGTGCGCGCCCTGGCCGGCGTCTCGCTCTCGATTCAGGCGAACGAGTACGTCGCTATCATGGGGCCGTCCGGCTCGGGCAAATCGACTCTCATGAACGTACTCGGTTGCCTCGACACGCCCACAGGGGGGCAGTACTTTCTCAACGGCGAGAACGTTGGGGAGATGTCTGACAATGAGTTGGCCGAGATCCGCAACCGGGAGATCGGGTTCGTCTTTCAGACGTTCAACCTGCTGCCGCGGGTCAACTGCCTGCAGAACACGGAACTGCCCCTCATCTACTCGGGCCTGCGGAAGAGCCAGCGGCGCGAGATGGCCGAGCGGGCGCTCGAGAGCGTGGGCCTGGGCGACCGGATGGACCATAAGCCCAACGAACTCTCGGGCGGGCAGCGGCAGCGGGTAGCCATCGCGCGGGCGCTGGTCAACGACCCGGCGCTCCTGCTGGCCGACGAGCCCACCGGCAACCTCGACTCGCGCACGGGCGAGGAGATCATGAACCTCCTCGAACTGCTCTACCGGCGCGGCAACACCATCCTTGTGGTGACGCACGAAG
>JAHEMB010000558.1 GCA_024643915.1 Rhodothermaceae bacterium
GGCGGCGTGCTGGCCGGGCAGGAGGTGCTGGCGCTACTGACGCGGCTGACGTGGCCCTACCTCGCGCTCGACAGCCTCACTGCCCTCCCCATCCCCTTCACCGCCATCGGCACCAACCTGCGGACGGGCGAGGCCGTGCCCCTGAACCACGTGCCGCTGCCCCTCGCCATCCGCACCAGCATGTCGCTGCCGAGCTTTTTCGAGCCTGTAGAGATCGACGACGAACTGTACGTGGACGGCGGCCTGGCGCGCAACCTCCCCGCCGAAGACGCCCTGCGCCTCGGCGCCGACGTGCTCATCGGCGTGGATGTAGGCGAGGCCGTCGATAGCGTGGCCGCGCAGGACCCTTCCCTCATCGACGTGCTGCTCGATGCCTCGTGGTTTCAGGGCATCAAGGCGGATGCTGAGCAGCGCCGGCTCATAGACCTGCTGATCCGACCGGATATTGAGGGGCTTTCGCCGATGGCCTTCGACGAGGCGGCTGCGTGGATCGCGCGGGGCGAGGCTGCGGCCCGCGCTGCGCTTCCGGCCCTACGCGCCCTGGCCGACTCGCTCGGCCTGCGAAGCGATGCGCCCCCGTCCGTCGCCCCGCCAGATCTTTCGCCGGTAGCGATCCGCCGCCTCGACGTTGCCGGGGTGGTGGGGGAGGCCGCCCGTCTGGTGGAGAGCCGCCTGAAGCTCGACCTGCCCGCCGCGCTCGGCCCGGACGATGTGGAGGCGGCCATCCGGCGCGTCTACGGCACGGGCCTCTTCGAACTGGTGACCTACCGGGTGCTGCCGGATGACGACGACGGCTACGTGCTACGCGTCGAGGTCGAACCGCAGCAGGTGCCGGATCGCGTCGGGTTCGGCTTCCGGTACGACAGCTTCTACAAAGCCGAACTGCTCTTCAGCCTGACGCTGAAAAACCACCTGCGATTCGGTTCCACCACCGAGATCCGCGCGCGGCTGGGTCAGCAGAGCCGGCTCTCCGCGCGCTACCTTTCTCGCCTCGGCATCGACGCGCGCTTTACCGTCGGCGGCGGACTAGGCTATGCCAGCGCGCCGGTAAACCTGTTCTTGCCGGAAGGCTATGCCCGCGCCACCGGCAACGATCCAAACGTGCCGGTGCTCGGTCTCCGGCTCGACATATTCAGCGCGGGGCTTTTCGGTGGAATCACCCTTTCCGAAGGAGTGTTGGCGGGCGTGCAGGTCACGGCCGAGTACGTCCGCCCGCAAGAAGAGGTGGCGGGTTTCGTGCTCCCCCCGAACCAGGCGCCCGGCGACGCGCCTGCCGGTGCCACCGGCCCGGTCCAGGACCAGCGCGTCCTGGCCGCCGGGGTGCTTCTAGGCGCCGATACCTTCGACCGGCTCGATTTCCCCACGCGTGGTCTGCGCCTGCTGGCCGAGGCCGAAGGGGGCCTCTCCAATGCCGAGCCCCCTTTCCTCCCGGCACCCCACGGTCTCCGCCCTTCTTTCCTCCACGCGACTATTAACGCGGAAGTTTACCTTCCCCTTGGGAGGCGCCTCTCCCTGTTTGGCCGGGGGGCTCTTGCCTACGGCGCCGGGGATGCCCTCCCGATTAATTACTACAACTTCCTCGGCGGCGTCCACACCACCACCGTCCTCTCCGGCGGTTTCCTGCCCCTGTATGGATTGGATACGCAGGCCCGTTTCGGGCGCAAAGCGTATCTAGGACTGTTGGGCATCCAGTGGGGGGTGCGTCCGGACGTCATCGTACGCGCGCTGGGCAATGTCGGCGGTACCTACGACCTGCTCCGCGACAATGAAGCGGATTTTCTAGAGGAACCCGTGTTCGACTTGCTGGACGAAGGTCCGTCTGCCGGCTTCGGCCTCGAGCTGGGGCTGCGGACGCCGCTCGGGCCGGTGGTTCTCATTGTGAGCGGCGCCGAGCTGGACGCCGTGCCGCGTCTCTCCTTGAACGTTGGCTACAACTTCTGAACGACGCTTCCATGGCGCTATCAATACGAACGCGGCGGCTGCTCAAAATCATTGGCGGCACGGTGGCCGGCTGGGTCCTGGCGGCCTTCCTTACGAGGCTTCTCGTCGCCACAGACGAGGCGCCGCTACACGTCTCCATCACCCTGGCCTTCGGCGTCATCGCCGGGCTGCTCAGCGTCTGGTTTGAACTGCGCCTTGTGCCGCGCTACCTGCGTCGTATCACCGCCGGGCGGCTCCTACTCGTGCGCACCTTCTTTTACACGGGCATGATCGCGCTCGTCGTGATTATCCTGGGGGGCATGATCGGGGTGGAGCGGGCCGGCGTGTCGCTACGTGAGGTGTACCGGAGTCAGGAATTCCGCGCATTCCTGATGAGCGGGCGCTTCCTGGCGATCATCGTCCTTTTCCTCGGCGCGAGTTTCTTGATCAACTTCGTGCGCCAGATGAGCCGGATGCTGGGGCCGGGCCGGCTCCTGGGGCTGTTCCTGGGGCGGTACCACCACCCGGTAGAGGAAGAACGCCTCTTCATGTTCCTCGACCTGACCTCCTCCACGACCCTGGCCGAACGGCTCGGTCCGCTACGGTTCAATGCTTTTAAGAATGACTTCTTCTACGATGTCGCCGAGCCGATCCTGGCGACCCGAGGAGAAATCTATCAATATGTGGGCGACGAGGTGGTGGTCACCTGGAAAGTGCGCAACGGCAAGCCAACCGGCGATGCGCTGCGTTGCTTCTTCCTGATCTCCGAGCAGATCCAGGCCCGGCGCGAGCGCTATCTTCAACGCTACGGCGAGGCGCCGGCCTTCAAAGCCGGGTTCCACGGCGGCCCGGTGGTCACCGCCGAGGTCGGCGACATCAAGCGAGACATTGTCCACAGCGGCGATGCCGTCAACACGGCGGCGCGCATTGAGGCGCAATGCCGCTCCCTCGGGCGCCGTCTGCTGGTCTCGGAGCACGTCTTGGGATGGCTCGCCGTGCCCGACGGATGGCGGGCGGTTGACCTCGGGCTGATGCCGTTGCGGGGCAAGCGCGCACCGGTTCGGCTTTACGGTGTTGAGGGAGAGATTGAAGACGCGTTGTGAGGACTCCGCTTCGTAGAAGCGACAGGTTCGTATTTTGGCCCCCCAACTTCCTGAGAAAGCATGACGGCTGAAGCAAACACAGCGAGCAGGCCCCGCATCGTCATCGTTGGGGCGGGCTTCGGCGGGTTGGAACTGGCGAAGGCGTTGCGCGCGGCGCCCGTCGAGGTCCTCCTTATCGACCGCCACAACTATCACACGTTTCAGCCGCTGCTGTACCAGGTGGCTACGGCGGCGCTGGAACCGGAAGAGATTGCCCACGCCGTGCGCGGCATCTTCCAGAAGCAGACCAACCTGCGCTTCCGCATGGCGACCGTGACCGGGGTGGACTGGGACGCGCAGGAGATCCACCTGGCCGAAGGCGGCCCGGAGCGGTTCGACTACCTCGTGCTGGCTGCCGGCGCCGTCACCAACAGCTTCGGCATTCCCGGCATCGAGCAGCACGCCTTCGCCCTCAAGGAACTGACGGAAGCAGTG
The DNA here is from genome assembly GCA_024643915.1 of Rhodothermaceae bacterium. Classification (GTDB taxonomy): domain Bacteria; phylum Bacteroidota; class Rhodothermia; order Rhodothermales; family JAHEMB01; genus JAHEMB01. The sequence goes on from JAHEMB010000558.1 coordinate 3,498, forward strand.
GATCTCCGAAGCC
>JAHEMB010000559.1 GCA_024643915.1 Rhodothermaceae bacterium
CGTGCAGCTCCGGTTCGACTTTACCATCGAGCCCGGATGGAAGCTCTACGCGATGGACTCGTCGTCGTGGCCGGCTTCGAGCAGTCCGTGCCCCGCGACGGGTACGACCCTAACTTCGATGCTTCGGTCCGTTACTTCGAGAACGTAGGGCGCGTCGTGGCCCGGCTCGATGCAGACGCCTCGTCGGCGCCCGGCCCGCACGCCATTGGCGGAGACGTGACGTTCATGCTGTGCAACGACGTGATGTGCCTGCCGCCGACGAGGCGGTCTTTCCTGGCGGAGCCGACGCCGCTCGCCCGGGAGATTGCCGGGGCCGCCGCGCCTGCGACGGCGCCGCGCGTAGCCCCGGAACCCCTCGAACCCCTCGAACCCCTCGCGTTGTCGAAGAGCCGCGAGGCTGGGACCGCTGGCGGTGGCGATGTCATGGCCGCCGCGCCGGTGAGGGACAGAGCAGGGGCGAGCGCCAGGCCGACGGGTTCGGTCTCCGTCGAATACTGCTCCCTTTCTCTGCGTCTACTTCGCGGCGAGCGCGGCGCCGCCCGTGGGGGGCGGCCGAAGGCGCCGGATCGTCCTCTGCCGCGGGGGGTAAGAAGCGGCAGTAACCCCTGCATTTCCTCAATCACCTACGGGTGTTCCTCGCACCGACACTTCTTCGTCATGAAACGACCTGCTTTCGCTTTTCCCCTTTTCGCACTCGCGTTGCTCGGACTGGCGGCCTGTGGGGCGCGGACGGTGCCCGAGGAAGAGGCGCAAAATTCGATCACCGATCCGGCTTTCTTGCAAGCCGACTTCTGGAACGACGGGCAGGCGGAAGTGGCTTTCTACGAGGTGCAGCGCTCGCAGAACCAGTACGGCCAGGAAGCCGACCAAAGCTTTCTCGTCGGCACCTACGTCGTTAAGCACGATTTCGACCCGGAGGCGATGACCAAAGCGACGGATGGGGAGGGTGTGCCGGCCTTCAAGTACGCACTCTTCTACGAGTTCGAGAGCGGCTCCTACCAGTACAAACGCAACTTCGTCATCAACGTCGCCCAGGCGGATCTTCACCCGCTCAAGCAGTCCTTCACCTCGTTTGACTGGTGTGCGAACCGTTATGAGGAACTGGCCTTCCACCCAGGCGGCGAGGTGGCAATGCTGAAGCGCACCGACGACTACGGCAACGCCGCCGCCACGTTCGATTACCGCGCCGATGCCTACCCCGTCACGGCCCTGCCAATGCTGATGCGCGGGCTGGATTTCTCGGCACAGCAGGAGCACGCTTTCTTCGTCCTCCTGCTCGACGGCACCTACGTCGGCGCGCGCGCCCGCCTCGACGGGACGGAGACGCTGGAGATGTCCGCCGGCCCTGCCGAGGCCGAGCGCATCGTCGTCACCTACGGCGCGCCTGTGCCGTCCCTGGTGGGCGAAGAGAGCGATTTGCAGGAGAGCTACTGGCGCGGCACCGGCACCGACCGCCTGCTGCTGAAGCTCGAAAGCGAGACGGGCCGTTACCGTATGACGCTCGTCGAGCAGCTCCGCACACCGTACTGGAACGAGAACCTCTGGCCCCGCCTCCAGCGCGTCGCCCAACGACCGTGAGGATGAGAGCCGGCGTGATGGAGAGACGGAGAGACGGGGTGGGCGCCGTTGCTTGCGTGGCGCTCGGCTTCCTTGTCGCTACCCTGCTGGCCGGGTGTGCAGCGTCGCAGCAGGTGCCTGTGGTGGAGCGGACGGCGGCGGGCTGGCTCGCCCACGGCGATTCCCTGATGGAGGCGGGACGGTGGAACGAAGCGGAGGCGGCGTTCGGACAGGCGCGGGACGGTGGGGCGGGTGTGGGCGCCGCCCTCGGCCTCGGGCGGGCGGCGGCTAAACAGCAGGCGTGGGGCCGTGCCCTCAATCATTTCGGCACGGCGCACCAGCTCGCGCCCGACCGCCTCGAAGCTCGCTACTACCTCGGCGTGGCGCACCGCGAGTTGGGGCGGATTCGCGTGCCCCTCAGGCTTGCGCACGAGTTGCTCGAATGGCGAACGGCCCAGGCGCACTTCGAGGCAGTGCTCGCCCGCGACTCATCGTTCAAAGACGTCCTCTTCCAGTACGCGCTTCTTGAAAACTACCGGGGCCGGTTTGAAGACGCCATCGCCCTCGGGCATCGGCAGGTGCGCTTGCGGCCTGCCCTCCCGGAGGGACACGTCGGCCTTTTTCGCCTCTACGACCTTTTCCTTTTCAAGAAAGAGAAAGCGGCGACGGCGTGGCTGGCCGGGCAGTCGAGCGGCTACGCTGCCTTCTTCCTCGCCGAGTTGCTGCGGCGGCAGGGTCGACTGGACGCGGCGGAGGCTGCGCTGCTGGCGTTGCTGGACGCGCCCTCTTCGATGCCGCGTGTCCCGGCGCATCTCGCCCTCGCACGTATATACGCGGAGCGGAACCGTCCCGAAGCGGTGGAGGCGCAGTTCTGGCAGGCCGTCGAAGGGATCGATGGTGGGGTGGAGGCGGCGCTTCTTTTTGAGGACGTGAAATACGTACTCGATGACGCGGAGGTGCACGCCTTTCGCCGGCTGGCGACGTCGGAGGATTACCGGCGCTTCTTTCAGGGGCTGTGGGCGCGGCGCGATCCCCTCCCAGCTGCCGAGGGCAACGCGCGCCTGGCCGAACACTTCGCTCGCCTCGTCTACGCCGAGGAGCATTTCGCGTGGTACGGCCTGCGAAGTTGGCACAACGACCCCGACAAACTCCAGCAACTCGACTTCGCCGAGGTCTACCGCCTCAACGAGCGATTCAACGACCGGGGGCTGATTTACCTGCGCCACGGCCCGCCCGACGACCGCGCGACGAGCCTGGGCGCCGCCTTGCTGCCGAACGAGTCGTGGCGCTACTTTGCCACCGAGTCCTCGCCTGCCCTCACGCTCCACTTCATCGACCTGGCGGGGGCCAACTGGCGGCTCGTGCCCATCCTCCATGACCCGGCCATGCTCGAAGACCGGGTCCTCTGGGGAACGCTCTACCATCAGCTTTTCCAAGCGCACCAGCAAAACCGAATGCTAGAGGTGCCCCTGCTGGAACTGGAGATGCTTCAGGCGAGCCAGGAGGCGGTCGATGCCGCCCTCGCCACCGACCGCCCCACCTGGCCGGCTCGCACTGAGGCGCTGGAGATGCATGCCCTGCCCGTAGCCTTTCGCGGGGCGGAGGGGCTGACGGAGGTCGAAGTTTTCTTTGCTATCCCGATGCAGGCGGTTGTCGCCGCCGTGCCCGATTCCGTCGCCCGCTTGGCCGTGGAGATGGGGATGGCCGTCCACGACATGGCCTGGCGGCGCGTGGAGCACCGGCTGGAGACGCAGACACTCCGGCTCAGCGATGACGTCACCGCCGCCATCGCCCAGGCTTACCGCTTCACCCTCCCGCCGGACTCGTACCACGTGGCCGTTCACTTCCGCCCCGAGGAGACTGACCTGCTGGCCGGCGTCCGCCTCGACGCGCGCTTCCCCGACTTCAGCGGCTCCGCGCTCGCCCTCAGCGACCTCGTGCCGGCGCAT
>JAHEMB010000560.1 GCA_024643915.1 Rhodothermaceae bacterium
TTGAGCCGGTCCACGTCCACCGAGCCGCCGGGGAGGTTGGTATTCTCCTCGCGGATGGTGGTGATGAGGTCGTCGAATTCGAGGTTGTAGGCCTGGAGGGCGGCCAGGTCCACGTTCACCTGCACCTCGCGCTCAAGGCCGCCCGTCACCGGCACCTCCAGCACGCTCGGGATCGTCTCTAGCTCGTCGGCCAGGTCCTCCCCCACCTTCTTCAACCGCGCGAGGGAGTAGGGCGCGGCGAGGTTGATGTTCATGATGGGGAACTCGGAGAAGTCGATCTCACTCACCATCGGCTCCTCGACGTCCGCCGGCAGCTCCGGCTTGGCGATGTCCACCTTGTCCCGCACCTTCTGGAAGGCGTCGTCCATCGACACTTCGGGGTTGAACTCGACGATGACAGTCGAGACACCCTCCACGCTCGTCGAACGGATTTCCTTGATGCCGTTGATGGACTGCACCTCCTGCTCGATGGGTTCGGTCAGGAGCGACTCGATGTCGTCCGGGCTGGCGCCGGGGTAGATCGTCGTGACGACGATGTTCGGAATCTCAATCGAGGGAAAGGACTCCTTCGGAATCGTCACATACGCCAGCAGGCCCCCAATGACGAGGACGACCGTCAGCACCACGATGCTGGTGCGGTACTTGATGGCGGTGTTCGTGATTTTCATTTAGGACGCTCGCTTTGCTCGCTTTTGGACGTTCGCTACGCTCACTGTAGGACGCTCCCTCCGTTCGCTTTTGTTCTTTGTTCCTCGAGATAAGGGGACGGCAGAGCACCCCAAAGAACGAGGCACCAAGCCCTAAGAACTCGCCGCCAGGGCATTTTCGTGTTGGCGGACGACCTGCACCACGTCGCCTTCGGTGAGGTTGTTCTGGCCCAGGACGACCACCTCGTCGCCCCCTGCCAGGCCCACCACAACGACCACGTTCTCGCCGTAGCTGGGGCCGAGTTCGACGACGCGGCGCGTGGCCGTGGGCTCGCTGCCCGCCTGATCGACGACGAAGACGCTCGTGCCCTGCTCGTCACGCACCACGGCGGCGCGCGGGATGACGAGGACGCCCTCCATCTGCTCGCGCGTCAGGTAGACCGTAGCGACCATCTCGGGCTTGAGTTGCCCGTCCGGGTTGCTCAGTTCGATCTCGACGGGAAAAGTGCGGTTGGCCGGGTCCACCGCCCGCCCCACGAAGCTAACGCGGGCGGGCCGCGTGGCGCCGCCGTAGGCGTTGAAGCTCACCTCAACGGGCGTGCCCACCACCACGTCGCTGGCGTACCGCTCCGGCACACCGGCCTCCACCTTCACCCGGCCCGTGTTGACCACGCGCGCGATGGGCGTGCCCGGCGCCACCTGCTCGCCCCGCTCCACGAATCGCTCTTCCACCGTGCCGGAGAAGGGCGTGATGACGAGCGTGTTGCGCAACTGCTGCTGCGTCTGGGCGAGGACGGCCTCGGCCTGCCGCACCTGCGCACGCGCCTGGTTGAGCTGGCTCCGCACGTTCTCAAACTCGATGGGGCTGATGATAGAGTCGGCGTAGAGCGGCTCCTGGCGATTGAAGTTGTCCTGGGCGAGGGCGAAGGCGGACTTCGCCGACGCCACCTGCGCCTCGGCCTGCTGCACAGCGGCCCGCGCCAGGCCGGGGTTGATCTGGGCGATGGACTGCCCGGCGCGCACGAAGCGCCCCCGCTCGGCAAGCGACACCACCGTGCCCGACGCCTGCGCCGAAAGGGTCGCATCGTCGGTGGCGCCGACCGAGCCGGTCAGTTCCACCACGTCCTCGAAGCCCGTCGGATCGAGCACGAGCGTCTCCACACGGACGCTGCGCTGCGCAGGCGCCGCCTCGGCCTGCTCCTTGTCCCCCGCCCCATCCGACCCGGCACAACCGACAAGCGCCAGGGCCAACACGCAAAATGTTATCGTCAACTTGAATCTATTCATGGTCGAAAACCCGTGGGTGAGGGAAATTCCAAGCTCCAAATCCCAAATTCCTAGGCTGCTTGCATCACCCTTTGGAATTTGGGGCTTGGGATTAGGGATTTCATAGTGAGGTTTGTCAGTTGCTCGTAAGCTCCACATCGTCCCGGCGAGCCAGGAACGGCATCCCGACGGCGGTCTCGAAGTCGCTGCGGGCTACGAGGAAGTCGTAGACGGCTTGCAGGTAGTTGAGGCGGGCCTGGTCGAGCTGCTCGGAGGCGTTGCGCTCCTCCAACTGGGTGGCGACGCCCTCGCGGAGGCGCGTCTGGGCGAACTCGTAATTCAACTCGGCGCGGCCCACGTTCTGCTCCTGGCTCAGGATGCGCTGCTGCGCCGTCCGCAAATTGCGCAGGGCCGTCTCCACCTCCAGTTTCACCGCCGCCTGAAGCTGCTCGTAGGCTACCTGCGCCTTGTCCTTCTCGATCTGCCGTTGCTGCACGAGCGCCTTCGTCTGAAACCCGTTGAAAAGATTCCACTGGAGGCGCAGCCCCACGTTAACCGACGGCTGCCAGTAATCCGAGCTAAAAAAGCCGCGCTGGTCCGCCGAGAAGGCAAACGGGTCGTTGGGGTCCGAGATCAGGTTCGTGCGGTTGTCCGGCACGCTGCCCGTATAGTTGAGGTTGGCGAAGGCGTTGACGCGGGGCAGGAATTCGGCTTTGGTCAGCTTCGTATTGATCTCCCGCAATTCGACGCCGAGGCGGGCCTGTTCGAGGTCAGGGCGCTGGCGGAAGGCGAGGGTCATCGCGTCCTCGGTGGAGACGGCGAGGTAGGCGCCCTGGTCGCCGGCGTCGAGGGCGCCGCGCAGGCGGAGGGGCTGCTCGATGGGGATGGCGAGCGTGAGCTTGAGGGCATTGAGGCTCGTGGCGGCCTGGTTCTGGATCTGCACATAGCTCGTCTCCAGGTTCGCCAGCTCCACTTCGGCCGTGAGACGCTGAAATTTGGAATCGACGCCCTGCGCCACGCGACGGCTCACCTCGGCCAGCGTCCGCTGCGTGCGGGCCACGCTCTGAGAGGAGACGCCGGCCTGCTCCTGCGCCAGGAGGGCCGTGAAGAACGCCTCGCGCACGTCGTCGATGAGGATCTGCTCCTGTCGATCCACCGCGTACCGGCTGAGGTCCTTGAACTGCTGCGCGCCCTTGACGGCCTGGAAAGCCACCCCGTTGAAAAGCGTCTGTGAGATGCTGACGCCGCCCTGGAACTGGTTCGGGATGCTGAAGGGGTTGTCGCTGGTGCCGAGCGTGACGCCCGCCGCATCAATGCCCTGCCGCTGCCGGTCGAGGAATTCATCGAAGGCGATGGGGTCGGAGGTGGGGTCGTCGTCGGTGCGGGCCTGCTCGTTGAAGGCCAGCCAGTCGATGAAGCCGAGGGAGCCGAAGAGGCCGCCCGCGTCCGAGCCGGCGAAGGGGTTGGCCGTTTTCAGGTTGCGCGTGTAGCTGTAGGCGAGGTCCACCTGCGGGTAGAGCTGCCCCCAGGCCTGCCGCACCTGCGCCTCAGCAGTCTCCACGTCCAGGCGGATGTCGCGCAGGGCATAGTTC
>JAHEMB010000561.1 GCA_024643915.1 Rhodothermaceae bacterium
TGGTCGAGCGGATCGAGCACGAGTTGAAGATCATTAAGGCGATGGGGTACGCGGGCTACTTCCTCATCGTCCAGGATTTCACGACGGCGGCGCGCGAGTTGGGCGTGAGCGTGGGGCCGGGGCGCGGCAGTGCCGCCGGCAGTGCCGTGGCCTACTGCCTCGGCATCACCAACGTCGATCCCCTCCAGTACGACCTCCTCTTCGAGCGCTTCCTCAACCCCGAGCGCGTCTCGATGCCGGACATCGACATCGACTTCGACGACCGGGGGCGGGCCAAGGTCATCGATTACGTGGTGCAGAAGTACGGGCGCGAGAACGTCTGCCAGATCATTACCTTCGGCACGATGGGCGCCCGCTCGGTCATCCGCGACGTGTCGCGCGTTCTCGGCATCCCGCTCTCCGAGTCCGACCGCATCGCCAAGCTGATCCCCGACGGGGTAAAGGTCAACCTCGATTCGGCCCTTGCCGAGGTGGCCGAGTTCCGCAACTTGCAGAACGACCCGAACCCGCAAATCCGCAAGCTGATGCACTACGCCAAGGTGCTCGAAGGCTCGGCGCGGCACACGGGCGTCCACGCCGCTGGTGTTATCATCGCCCCCGGCGATGTCAGCTCATACGTCCCCATCTCCATCGCCAAAAGCAAGGGCGAGCCGGTCGTCACCACGCAGTACGACGGCAACTGGGTGGAGGCGTTCGGCCTGCTGAAGATGGACTTCCTCGGTCTCAAGACGCTCACCGTCCTCGACGACGCCCTCGCCCTCATCGAGGAAAAGCACGGCCTAACCATCGACCTGGACGCCATCCCCCTCGACGACGCGAAAACCTACGAGCTTTTCCAGAAGGGCGACACGGTTGCCATCTTTCAGTTCGAGTCGTCGGGGATGCGGGAGTGGATGCGCAAGCTCAAACCCACCTGCATCGACGACCTGATCGCGATGAACGCGCTCTACCGGCCCGGCCCGATGGACCTCATCCCCAACTACATCGACCGGAAGCACGGGCGGGAAAAAGTGGAATTTCCCCACCCGATGTTGGAGCCCATCCTCAAGCCCACCTATGGCATCCCCGTCTACCAGGAGCAGGTGATGCAGATGGCGCAGGAGATGGGCGGCTACACGCTCGGCGGTGCCGACCTCCTCCGGAGGGCGATGGGGAAGAAAAAGCAGTCGGAGATGGACAAGCAGCGCGTCATCTTCGTCGAAGGCGCCAAGGAACGGAACGTGGAGGAGACCACCGCCAACGAGGTCTTCGACATGATGGCGAAGTTCGCGGGGTACGGTTTCAACAAGTCACACAGCGCCGCCTATTCTATCGTCGCTTACCAGACGGCCTACCTCAAGGCGCACTATCCGGCCGAGTTCATGGCGGCGGCGATGACGAACGAGATGGGCGACACGAAGAAGCTCGCCATCGTCCTCGAAGAGGCCCGCCACCTCGACATCGAGATGCTGCCCCCGTCGATCAACCACAGCCAGGCGCATTTTACGGTGGAAGACGGCAAGATCCGCTTCGGCCTCGGCGCCATCAAGGGCGTCGGCCTGGGTGCCATCGAAAACATCGCCGAGGTGCGCGAAGAGAAGGGCGCCTTTAAGACGCTCTTCGGCCTGGTCAAAGACCTCGACCTGCGCGCCGTCAACAAGAAAGCCATTGAGTGTCTCGCGCGGGCGGGGGCGCTGGACGACCTGGAGGGCCATCGCGGCCAGTTCGTCGAGGCGCTCGACCCCGTGTACCAGTATGCGCAGAAAGTGCAGGCGGACCGGGCCGCCGGGCAGAACTCGCTTTTCGGCGGTGCGCCGGGCGCCTCGGTGATGGAGCCCAACCTTCCCATCGTCGATCCCTGGCCGCGCGCGAAGCTCTTGAAGGAGGAGCGCGAGTTGATCGGCTTCTACGTCTCGGGCCACCCCCTCGAACAGTTTCAGGCCGAGGCCCGTGCTTTCTCCACCGCCGAACTGGGTGATCTTACGGAACTGGAGGTAGACGAACCGGAGGCCGAAGAGCAACCGCAACAAGGCAGCTACGGCGGGCGCGGGCGCAACGGGCAGCGCGGGCCGGTTCACAGTGTCTGCGGCATCCTCACCGAGATCCAGAGGCGCACTACCAAGAGCGGCAAGCCCATTGCCTTTGCCACGATTGAGGACTTCACGGGACAGGGCGAGGTCGTCTGCTTCTCGTCCGTCTTCGACAAGGTGCAGAATTACCTCAAGGTAGACGAGATCGTGCTCGTCCAGGGCGAGGTGGAAGTGCGCGGCGGCACGGTCAAGATCCTCGCCCGCGACGTGGTGCCGATGTGGAAGGTCCGCGAGCAGTATGTGAAAAGCATCATCCTCCGCATCCAGCTCGATCAGGTGGAAGTCGAGCAGATCGACAAGCTCCAGCGGCTCTGCGACGAGCACCGGGGCGGGCATTGCAAGCTTTACTTCGACCTCGAAGGCGAGAGCCTGCCGCCCGGCCTGCCGCGCATCCGCAGCCGCAAGTACGTCGTCGATGTGACGCCCGCCCTCATGCAGGGCATCAACCGCCTCTTCGGCCGCGATAACGTGGCCCTCGACGGCGAAGCGTGACGAGAAGAATGAACAATTAGCAATCAGAAATTGATACCTGCTAATTGATCACCGCACGAGCCGGCGGCGCAAGCGGAAACGGTGTTGGTCCGGCGTAAGCTTTTCCAGTATGGCGTCGTCCTGCGACCAGGTGTGAATCTGTCCGCAGGCTTCACAGCGCACGCGCTGCACGTCGGCGATACCTGCCGCAAAGGCGGCCTCGTCGAGGATCATGCCGGCGAAAACCTGTTCGCCTGTCTCCGGGCAATCGATTAGTACGCGTCCAACCATGGGTCACTCCCCTTCTTTCTTCACGACATGGCGTCCTTCATTAAACACAATATAGATGGTCAAACGCAAGCCACATGCCCAGACTTTCCCAATACAAAAAGCCGGAGAGGGCGACCTGGTCGATCATCCTCTCCGGCTTTCAGTCTTTTTGAAGCAGTAGCTTTTTATCCGATATGCGCCTTGAGGGGTTCGCGGCGGTGGCGCTGGCGGAGCTTGCGGAGGGCGCGCTCCTTGATCTGCCGCACTCGTTCGCGGGTCAGTCCAAACCGTTCGCCCACTTCGGCGAGGGTGAGCGCGTGCTCCCGCCCGATGCCGAAGTACAGGCGCGTGATCTCGGCCTCGCGCGGGTCGAGCCGGCTCAGGGCGTACTCGATGTCGATCTTGAGCGAGGCATCGACCATATGGGTATCGGGGAGGGTCTCGTCGTCGTTGGGCAGGACTTCGAGCAGGCTGCGGTCGTCCTCGTCGCCGAAGGGGGCTTCCATCGACATGTGGCGGACGGCGTGCTGCATGCCCTCGCGGATCTTCTGCACCTTCACGTCGAGCTCGCGGGCGATCTCCTCGACCGTCGGCTGGCGCTCGTAGACCTGCTCCAGCCGGGCCTCGGCCTTGCGCATCTTCGAGATGGTGCCGATGCGGTTGAGCGGCAGGCGGACGGCGCGGCTGTGCGTGGA
>JAHEMB010000562.1 GCA_024643915.1 Rhodothermaceae bacterium
ACGAGCGGTTCTATGCCGAGCGCGCTTTGCGGGCGGGCGCACAGGGTTACGTGATGAAACAGGAGGCCGTCGAGAAGGTGGTCGAGGCGATCCGCGAGGTGCTGCGCGGCGAGCTTTATGTGAGCCAGGAGATGGCCGGCCGGATGTTGCACAAATTCATCAGGGGTGCCCCGGCCGAGGACGCCTCGCCCGTCCAACACCTTAGCGACCGAGAGATGGAGGTGTTCCACCTGATTGGGCAGGGCTACAGCACACGCCAGGTGGCCGAACTGCTGCATCTGAGCATTAAGACCATCGAGTCCTACCGGGCCAACATCAAAGCCAAGCTGCACCTGAAGAACGCCAGCGAGTTGGCGCAATACGCCGTGCAGTGGATAGAGCACGCCGCGCAGAGCCAGCGGCTTCATTGAAGTGTATACGTTGGAGGTCGTTTTTCTTCTTACCTTTGGCTGTGCCTTTTTCCACCTTCACCTTCTGCTGCTATGAGTCGTCGCACCAAAATCGTTTGCACCCTTGGGCCCGCCTCTGCCGACGAAGAAACGCTCCGCAGCATGATGGAAGCAGGGATGGACGTGGTGCGCCTCAACTTCTCACACGGCTCCCACGAGGACCATCAGGCGCGTATCGAGATGATCCGCCGCATTGCCAGAGAGGTAGGGCGGACGGTGCCTATCATGCAGGATCTCCAGGGGCCGAAGATCCGCGTAGGCGACCTTAAGAACGGCGGCGTGCTCATCCACAAGGGACAGCGGCTCGTGTTGACGAGCGAACCCATCGCCGTCAGCGACGGGCAGCGCGTCTTCGTCAGCTACCCGAGCCTGGCCGAAGACGTGGACGTGGGTGGCCACATCCTCGTCGACGACGGATTGCTCGAGTTAGAGATCATCGACACCCGCGATGGCGAGGTCGTCACCGAAGTGGTCGTCGGGGGGCCGTTGCGGTCTCGTAAGGGCGTCAACCTGCCGCACATCCGCACCTCCACGCCTTCGCTCACCGAGAAAGACATTGAGGACCTCGAGTTCGGGCTGGAGATGAACGTGGACATCATCGCCCTCTCGTTCGTCCGCAGCGAAGCAGACGTGGCCGACCTGATGAAGCGGGTGCGAGCCTCCGGCAAGCACGCCAGTGTCGTCGCCAAGATCGAGAAGCCCGAGGCCGTCCGGAAGATCGACCAGATCCTCAAAGAGGCCGACGGCATCATGGTGGCGCGCGGCGACCTGGGCATCGAGATGCCGATGGCGCAGGTGCCTAACACGCAGAAGATGATCATCCGTAAGAGCCTGGTCGCCGCAAAGCCCGTCATCACCGCCACCCAGATGCTCGACAGCATGATCGACAACCCGCGCCCGACGCGCGCCGAGGCCAGCGACGTGGCCAACGCCGTGCTCGACGGCAGCGATGCCGTGATGCTCTCGGGCGAGACGGCGGTGGGCAAGTACCCTGTGCGCGTGGTGGAGGTGATGGCGCAGATCATCGAACAGGCCGAGCAGTTCCTCCGCAAGCCCGACCTGCCCACGCCCGAGCGCGGCGAGAACGAAGACGTGACCGAGGCTGTCAGCCGGACCGCCGTACGCCTAGCCGAGCACGTCGGCGCTGCCGCCATCGCTTGCCTGACGGCCTCCGGCACCACCGCCCGCAACATCGCCCGGCACCGCCCCACCATGCCCCTCTATGCCTTCACCGACAACAACCGTCTCGTGGGGCAACTCGGCATCCTGTGGGGAACAAAAACCTTCCACATCCCTTTTCAGCGCGACACCGATCAGGGCGTCACCCTCGTTCACCAGATACTGTCCGAGCACGCCCTCGTGAAGCCGGGCGACCCGGTCGTGATCACCGCCGGGATGCCCCTCCCGGCCAAGGGCCGCACCAACATGGTGCACGTCAGCCACATCTAGTTTTTCGTTAATCACGCCGACGCATGCGCCTCTGATACGATTCTCGGCATGGACGTTTGAATGTTTGGACATGTGGACGAGCATGAATTGAAAGATCGTCCCTATCTCCAACCCTCCACACGTTCGTACCCTTAAAGCAGTAATACGGATTTCCCGAAATGCGCAGGCTTCTGCTAGGTCTTCTAGGGGCAATGGTGCTCGTCGTGGCGGGGTGCAGCTCCAGTTCGTTCGTCGGGCGGCGCTACGACAACTTCACGGCGTACTACAACACGTTCTACAACGCCAAGCAGAAATTCGAGGAAGGCGTGGCGGCCCTCGAACAGAAGCAGCAGCCCATCAACCGAAATCTCTACCTGCCCCTCTTCCCCGAGGCGGGCGCGGCCACGAACACACAGACGTTTACCGACGCCATCGACAAGGCCGCCGACGTGCTGCGCGAGCATTCGGATTCGAAGTGGGTGGACGACGCCATCGTGCTCATCGGCAAGGCGTACTTCTACTTGCAGAATTACGTGGGAGCCGAGCAGAAATTTCGCGAGGCCATTGCCATCGGGTCGCGTTTGCAGGACGAGGCGCGGTTCTGGCTCGCGCGGACGCTCATCGCGGCGGGCGCCTACGACGAGGCCGCGGCCCACATCCAGGAGAGCCTGCTGCGCGAGGACCTCTCAAAGCGCTGGGCAGCGAAGCTGCACCTGGCCCTGGGCGAGCTGTACGTGGAGCGCGGCGCCGTCGATGAGGCCGCCGAAGAACTGGCGACGGGCCTCGACGCCGTGCGCGACAACACCCTAGCCGCGCGGGCGCAGTTCCTCCTCGGCCAGCTCTACGAGAGCCTCGGGCGGCACGAGGAGGCCGCCGACGCCTTCGCGCGCGTAGACCGCTACGCACCGTTCTACGAATTGTCGTACGCCGGGCAAATCAGCGCTATACGCGTGGCCGGCCTGCACGGCGACCCGGACGAGGCGATGAAACGGCTCCGCCGCATGGAACGCGACGACAAGCACTTCGCCAGCCGCGCCGAACTGGCGTACCTGCGCGGGCGGCTCCTCCAGGCCGCCGACCGCCCCGAAGAAGCGCTCGATACTTACTACGACCTCCTCTACGACGCCGACCCCACCACCAACATCCAGACCGTGCGCGGGCCTGTCCATTACGCCCTGGGCGAGATCTACCGCGACCTTTACCGCGACTACCCCCTCGCCTCCGCCCACTTCGACACGGCTGCCACCGCCCTACGCCAGCAGATGAGCGCCGCCGGGGCCGGCCGGGGCACGCCCGGCGCTCCCACCCCCGAACTGGACGAGAGCGACTTCAGCCCTGAGGCCATTATCGACGGAGAAGAACAGGCCGAGACCTTCCGAAGCTTCGCCACGGTCTACACGAAAGTGGCGCGGGTGGATTCCCTCCTGCGCCTGGGCAGCCTGGACGAAGAAGCGTTTCAGGCGTTCGTGATAAAGCTGCGGGAGCAACGCGCCGAGGAACTGGCGGCCGAGCAGAAAGAGTTGGAGCGCCGCCAGGCAGAGCAGGGCTTCACCTCGGTCGGCGAATCGCGGCCGCGCGGCGGTGAGCGCGGTGGGGAAAGCAGCCTCAGCAGCGGCGACGGCTTTCT
>JAHEMB010000563.1 GCA_024643915.1 Rhodothermaceae bacterium
GGTAGGGCGCGATGCGATGCTGGCCGCCGTAAAGCGCGTTGGGCTCTACTCCTCCAGCATGACCAACCAGATCCGCCTTTCCATCGAGAAGGACAAGCTGGAGATTTCCGCCGAGGACATTGAGCGCAGCAGCGAAGCCCGCGAGACGGTGCTGTGCGAGTACGATAGCGAGCCGATGGTCATCGGCTTCAACGCGGTTTACCTGAACGAGGTGCTCAGCAACGTCGATGCCGACGACGTGATCTTCGAGTTCGGCTCGCCCAACCGCGCCGGCATCGTCACGCCGCAAGAACAGGAGGAGGGCGAAGAGATTTTGATGCTCATCATGCCGGTAATGCTCAACACCTACGCATGAGATTTTGCTTCCTGCGACAGGCGCAACGCCAAGACGACGAGATGATGTAAGGGCCTCGAAGCAATCTAGGCTGTGGGTTTGGCAGGGCGCGGCAGGGCCTGATTATTTGAAATAAGGGCCTTCGTCAAGATTATTGGAAGAATTAGCCGGGGGAAAACCATCGACGGCGGGGGGCGTGTCAATGCCGATCCTGGCCAGAGGGGAAGGCCATAGGCTATCGCGACGTCTTGACACGAGCCTCGTAAAGGCTTAGTTTTCCAGGCTTTTGCGCCCGGCCCATCCCATTTGACGCTCCACGCGCGGGCCGCTTTCCCGGTCCGCACCATCCGGGATCCCCGGATTTTTTTATCGATTTGCACGAAAGCCCGCCGTTGCACCGCAGCCCGGGCCACAGGAGACCGAAAACACCCATGAATACCAACAGCTTCAAAACGTTCAGCGCCAAGCCGGCCGAAGTCGAGCGTACGTGGTACGTGATCGACGCGGAGAACCAGGTGGTGGGCCGTCTCGCCTCGCGCATTGCCTCGGTGCTGCGCGGCAAGCATAAGCCCATCTACACCCCGCATGTGGACACCGGCGATTTCGTCATTGTCATCAACGCGGACAAGGCGCGTTTTACGGGCAACAAGGAGCTTGCCAAGCAATACTTCAGCCACACTGGCTACCCCGGCGGCGTCAAGCTGCGCAACCCGAAAGAGATGCGCGACCGCAAGCCCACCTTCATCGTCGAGAACGCTGTCAAGGGCATGGTGCCGAAAGGCCCGCTTGGACGGCAGATGCTCAAGAAGCTGAAGGTCTACGCCGGCCCGGAGCATCCGCACGAGGCGCAGCAGCCGCAGGAGCTTTCTCTCTAAGCATTCAGTGCCCGGTTCCTCCGGTAATCTTTCAATCCGCAATCCGCAATTAAGAAATGGCAGCACCGGTTCAATACACCGCCATCGGACGCCGCAAAACTTCGGTGGCACGCGTTTACCTGCGGCCCGGCTCGGGCAGCATGGTCATCAACAAGCGCGAGCTGGGCGAATACTTCCCCCTCGAATGGCGACAGAAGTCCCTCACCTCGCCTTTCGAGGTGACCGGCACCACCGGCCAGTTCGACGTTTTGGTCAATGCCAAGGGGGGCGGCCTGACGGGCCAGGCCGAGGCCATCCGCCTGGGCATCGCCCGCGCCCTCGTCGAGTACGACGAAAACATGCGCAAGCCCCTCCGCGACGCCGGCTTTCTCACGCGCGACCCCCGCATGGTCGAGCGCAAGAAGTACGGCCAGCCGAAGGCACGCAAACGCTTCCAGTTCTCGAAGCGCTAGGTTTTTCTGGCTGCTGGCTGCCCGCCAACAGCTTTTATCTCACATACCGCTTGATGCGCAGCGGGGTGATCCTGTTCGAGGAAAGGGAGCGTGGGAGAATGGGCGAGTGGGAGATTTTTCTCTCCCTTCCCCCTTTCCCCCACGCTCCCTTTCCTAAGAAGGATTGCGTTGCGCAGGCGACAGCGGTAGCGGCATCAAACCCAATCTAACCGAACGACATGGAAACCGCACAGGAAACACCGCAGACACAGGAGGCGCCGCAGACGCAGGCGACCCAACAGCAGCAAGCCAAGCATCGGTCGCAGATTGAAGACCTGCTCAAGGCAGGCACCCACTTCGGGCACCTCACCAGCCGGTGGAACCCGAAGATGAAAGGGTACATCTTCATGGACCGCAACGGCATTCACATCATCGACCTGATGCAGACGCAGGTGCTGCTCGATCAGGCCGCCGATGCCGCCGCCCGCTTTGCCCGGCAGAACAAGAAGATCCTCTTCGTCGGCACCAAGAAGCAGGCCAAGGACATCGTCCGCAAGTGTGCTGAGGAATGCGGGATGCCGTACGTGGTCGAGCGCTGGCTCGGTGGCACCCTCACCAACTTCCAGACCATTCGCAAGAGCATCCGCCGGCTGGAGGATCTGAAAAAGATGGAAGAGGACGGCACGCTCGCTCAGCTCAAGAAGAAAGAGCGGCTAATGAAGACGCGCGAGCGCGAGAAGCTCGAGAAAATCCTCAGCGGCATCGCGGCGATGCCCCGCCTCCCCGGCGCTCTCTTCATCGTCGACATCAACCGCGAGCACATCGCCGTCAACGAGGCGCGCAAGCTGGGCATCCCCATCATCGCCCTCGTCGATACCAACTGCGACCCCGACCTGGTCGACTTCCCCATCCCGGCCAACGACGACGCGCTCAAGAGTATTGAGCTCGTCACTTCCGTTGTCAGCCGCGCCATCACGGAAGGCGGCAAGGAGCGCGATATCCAGGAGGCCGCCGGCAAGGCCGAAAAGGAGAAGCGCAAGCAGGAAAAGGATCAGGAAAGGGCAGAGGCCAAGGCCTGATCCTGCGGGGACCAGTGATACCCTCGCCTCGCAAAGTGAGCAAAGAACCTTTTATCGATAGACGAACATGGCTATTTCTGCGAAAGACGTAAAGCGGCTCCGGGACGTTACCGGCGTCGGCATGATGGATTGTAAGAAGGCCCTCCAGGAGGCCGACGGCGACTTCGACGCCGCCATCGAGATCCTCCGGAAAAAAGGGCAGAAGGTAGCGGCCAAGCGCGCCGAGCGCGAAGCCTCCGAAGGCCTCGTCGTGACCGATGTGGCGGACCGCGTAGGCGCTATCGCCGAGGTCAACTGCGAGACCGACTTCGTGGCCCGCAACGAGGAGTTCCAGACCTTCGCCCAGAAGATCGTCGAGATCGTGCTGCGCGAGCGGCCCGCCGACCTAGACGCCCTCAAAGGCCTCGCCTTCGGCGACGGTCGCACGGTGGGCGACGCCATCATCGACATGACCGGCAGGATCGGCGAGAAGATCGACGTCCGCCGCTTCGCTATCGTCGAGAGCGAAGGCGGGCAGGTGATTTCCTACATCCATCCCGGCGCGCGCTTGGCCGTTCTGGTGGAGGCCTACGGCGACGGCAACCTCGCCGACGCGGGCCGTGACGTGGCAATGCAGGTAGCCGCCCTCAGCCCCATGGCCACCCACCGCGACGAGGTACCCGAAGAGGTGAAGGTGAAGGAGATGGAGATCGGGCGCGAGGCCGCCCGCAACGAGGGCAAGCCTGAGCACATCCTCGATCGCATCGCGCAGGGCAAGCTCGAGCGCTTCTACAAGGAC
>JAHEMB010000564.1 GCA_024643915.1 Rhodothermaceae bacterium
GCCGAGGAGGCGCGGGTCAGACGGGTCGGCCACGTCGTAGATGAAGGTGCCCGCGCGCCCGTGGAAATCGTAGAGGCGGTCGCCCACGACGGCGGCGTCGTGTCCCTCGACGCCGCCGCTCCAGATCAGCCGGGGCTGCGTCGGATCGGGGTTGAGGTCGTAGATCTTGAGGCCCTGCACCTCGGCGTAGAGGTAGCCGCGCGCGTCGATGAAAATGTTGTGGGCGCTCGGGAAGCTGCCCACCACGAGGGGGGTGCGCGGGTCTGACAGGTCGATGATGCGGCCCTCGCCTGAGGAGCCCCCCGTGACGGTGTAGGCGTACTGCTGCCACGTCTTGATGTCGAAGAACGGCACGTCGCGCACGTCGCCCACGCGCACAGGCCGCAGCGGGTCCGACACATCGACGACCGTGAGGCCCTCCGAGATGCCCAGCAGAGCATAGGGCGTGCCAGTGGCGGCATCGACGTAGCCCCACACGTCGGCGGTGCTTTCGCCGGGCATCTCTACCTGGCCCAGTAGCGTCACGTTGCCCTGGCCGGTGGCGAGTTGGCCAAGGAGGGGCGGTGCGGCGCCGAGGCACAGCACGACCACGAGCAGGGAGGCCAGACGGCTTGGTTTCATAAAACGATTGGAGAAGGGAGACGCAGAGAGGGCGGACGAGGGCATAGAAGAAACGCGCAGCCACGCCTTCCGTGCGCGCGACGGTGCAGACAATATTCCTTCTGAGGAGTGCAAAAGCAAGCCCAAAATAGCGCGCCAAAACCGAGGTGTCATTTGATGCTTAATATTCAGGTAACGCCGGTCTCCTGCGTCGCTCGTACCTTACCATGCTACACCCGAACGGAGCCACCCCAAGCCCCATGGCCGATTTGCATACCAAGAAGCAGCCCGTTGTCCTGATCGTCGACGATGAGGAAGACCTCCTGGATCTGCTTCAGTACAACCTCGAACGCGAGGGTTTCCAGACCGCGTTGGCCCGCGACGGCGCCGAGGGCATGGAGAAAGCCGAGGCCGTCCAGCCCGATCTTATCATCCTCGACATCATGATGCCGCAGATGAACGGGATCGAGTTGTGCCGGCGCCTTCGCCAGCACGCCCACCTCCGCACCACGCCCATCCTCATGCTCACCGCGCGTACTGAGGAGGCCGCGCAGGTAGAAGGCCTCGACGTGGGCGCCGACATCTACCTCGCCAAGCCCGTCTCCCTGCCCGTCCTGCTCAGCCAGGCGAAGGCCCTCATCCGGGGAGCGCGTCGCTACGAAACCCCGCCCGACCGCCTCCGCGTCCACGATCTGCAAATCGACCGGGACCGATATCTCGTGTACCGCGAGGAAGCGGGGGGGCCAGTCGAAATTCGCTTCCCTCGCAAGGAGTTCGAGTTGCTGCACTTCCTTGCCGCGCACCCCGGCAAGGTCTTCAGCCGGCAGGAGTTGCTTGATCAGGTGTGGGGGCCCGAC
Organism: Rhodothermaceae bacterium; assembly: GCA_024643915.1. Lineage (GTDB taxonomy): Bacteria > Bacteroidota > Rhodothermia > Rhodothermales > JAHEMB01 > JAHEMB01. The sequence continues at coordinate 1,458 of JAHEMB010000564.1, forward strand.
GTGTACGTGGTCGACCGGACGGTGGACGTGCACGTCCGCAAGATCCGCGAAAAGCTCAATAGCGAGTACGTCGAGACGGTGAAGGGCGTCGGCTACAAATTCAAGGAATGAGGGGGAGGGTTTTTCGGTTGTCGGTTGGCCGGTTGTCGATTGCGTTGTTAGTTGGCTGTGGGGGAGGAGAAACCTCTGGCGTAGGGAGACAGGTTAAAACAGGCAGACCTTCCATTTTGCATTAACCGGCCAACCAACAGCGGGTCGCTCGACAACTGTGAAGCGCAAACCCAGGATGCACCGGCTGGCGTTGAAACTGGCCGCCGTGGTGGCAGGCGGTGTGGCGGGGCCGGCCCTGGCGCTGTCGCTGGCGCTTCCGGCGGGGCCGTGGTGGCAGGCGCTTGTCTGGGGTACGCTGGCGGGCGGGGTCGCCTACGTTGCTGCGTACGGGCTGTTGGCCCGGCGTCTGGAACTGGCCCGCTCCACCCTCAAGCAGATCCGCAAGCACCGCTTCGAGAGCCTGGAGGCGGTACAAACCCCGGGGGGCGACGAACTCAACGCGCTCATCTGGCAGGTATATCGCACCGGCCTCACACTCGAAAAGGAGATCCGCGAGCTGAAGAAGATGGAGAACTACCGCCGCGAGTTTCTCGGGAACGTCTCGCACGAGTTGAAGACACCCATCTTCGCCATCCAGGGCTTCTCCGAGACGCTGCTCGACGGCGGCCTCGACGATCAGCGCTTCAACCGATCCTTCGTCGAGAAAATCCTGCGCAACGCCGGGCGCCTGGGCAACCTCGCCGACGACCTCGCCGAGATCTCGAAGATCGAGACGGGCGAGTTGAAAATGAGGATGGCGCCGTTCAATGTGGAGCGGCTCATCGAGGAGGTCGTCGAGTCGCTCGAACCGATGGCGCAGGCAAATACGCTCGACCTCCAGGCTCATTTCTCCGACCGCCTGCCGCCTGTCCAGGGTGACCGCGAGCGCATCCGGCAGGTGCTCATCAACCTCGTCGATAACGCCGTCAAGTACAACAACCCGGGGGGACGCGTCGAGGTGGTGGCCCGGCGATTGCCGGCCGGCGAGGTCAAGATCTCGGTGGTGGACAACGGCATCGGCGTGGCGCCCTACGACATCCCGCGTCTGACGGAGCGCTTCTTTCGCGCTGACAAGAGCCGTTCGCGGGCGCAGGGCGGCACCGGACTCGGCCTCGCCATCGTCAAGCACATCCTCGGCGCACACGCGCGCCGGCTGGTGGTGGAGAGCACCCCCGGCACAGGCTCCACATTTGGCTTCACCCTGCCCGTGGCCGAGGCAGTGAAGGAGGCAGCGGTGGTTGAGCGCGCGGGGTGAGGCTGCGTCATTTCGGCGCTCCTGCGAAGGGCATTTCCCTCTCCAAAAAGCCCGCTACGGAACGCGGTAGCGCATGTGCGGTACCAAAGGCGTTGCAACAATTAAAGGGGCCGCATGAAGTTAACCGAACTGATCAAGCAGGAGCATTTCGGCTCGGCGGGGCAGGAGGCCCTGCTGAACGTGATCGTAACGAGCGCATGGCTCACGGGTGAGTTGGGGAGCACGATGGCGCCCTACGGCGTCACGCTTGCACAGTACAATGTGCTCCGCATCCTCCGCGGCAGCCACCCCAAGACGCTCACGTGCAGCGACATCGGCGAACGCCTGCTCGACCGCACGCCCGACGTGACGCGCCTGCTCAACCGCCTCCAGCGCAGCGGCCTCATCCACCGCGAACGCGCCGCGCACGACCGCCGCGTCGTCGAGGTGGGCATCACCGAGAAAGGGTTGACCCTCCTCGCTGAGATGGAAGACGACATTGAGGCCATGGAGCGGCGCCTCACCGAGCACCTCTCTGCCGAAGAGCACGCGCACCTCAACCACCTGCTCGAACGGTTGCGGACGGATCAAGTGTAGGTGATGTGTTTGCGGGCAGGGAGGCGTACTTTCCCCTGCGCGCACCTCTTCCTTTCGTCCGTGAAGCATGTTGCGGAAAGCCTACACCTTCAGCCGTCCTCAGAAGCTCTACGT
>JAHEMB010000565.1 GCA_024643915.1 Rhodothermaceae bacterium
CTCTTTCTTCACGAGGTCGGCCTCGTCGTTGTAGGCGATGTTGTTTTCCCGCGCGTATTGCTTGAGCGCGTCGAACTCGGGGACGACGAGGGCGCTGAGGAATTCGCGGCCTTCGCCGACGACGTTGATCTGATCGACCCACGAGACGGTCTTGAAATGCTCCTCGATGGGGCCGGGGTAGATGTTCTTGCCCCCCGCCGAGACCATCATGTGCTTGATACGGTCGGTGATGGCGAGGTAACCCTCGTCGAAACGACCCACGTCGCCGGTGTGGTACCAGCCGTCGGCGTCGATGGCTTCGCGCGTGGCGTCCTCGTTCTGCCAGTAGCCCTTCATGATGTTCGGCCCCTTCGCCACGATCTCGCCTTCGTCGGTCGAGAGGGCGGAAGGGTAGTCCTCGCCTGTGATCTGGCCGATGATCTGGCCGTCGCTCAGCCGCTGGATGCCCACCGTGACGCCGGGGATGACGTGGCCCACGGTGCCGTAGCGCGGCCGGTCCACAGGGTTGACGTTGAGCACAGGCGAGGTCTCTGTCAGCCCGTAGCCCTCGATGATGGTGACGCCCGCCGCCTCGAAAAACTCGCCGATGCGCCGGGGGAGGGCCGCCCCGCCCGAGACGGCGAACCGGAGGTTGCCGCCCAGCTTCTCGTGCAGCTTGGCGAAGACGAGTTTGTGGGCGAGGGCCTGCTGCGCCTTCAGGATCGGCCCGACGCGTCTGCCGTCGCGCCGCCGCGCCGCCACTTTCTTGCCCGTCTCCACCGCCCAGTCGAAGATTTTTTTCTTCGTAGGCGTTCCCTCTTCCACGCTCTTGGCGATGACGTTGTAGACCTTCTCGAAGAGGCGCGGAACGGAAATCATGACCGTCGGCTGCACTTCCGGGAGGTTCTTGCTGACCGAGTCGATGCTCTCGGCATAGGTGATTTTGGCGCCGCAGGCCAGGACGGCGGTGTAGCCGGCGGTGCGCTCGAAGGAGTGGCAGAGGGGAAGGAACGAGAGGTGGTGGTCGTCCGGGCCGAAGGGCACGCAGGCGAGGGCCGCCAGCGCGTTCGTGCAGAAGTTCTCGTGGGTAAGCATGACGCCCTTCGGGTTGCCCGTGGTGCCGCTCGTGTAGATGAGCGCCGCCAGATCGTCCGGTTTGACCGCGTCAGCGAGGGCCGCCAGCTCGGCCTCGTGCTTTTTCCAGTAGGCGGCGCCCTCGGCCATCGCCTCGTCCCACGGGCGGACGTGCGCCGGATGGTCGCCACGTAGCTCGCTCATGGCGATGATCTCTTCGAGGTCCGGGCAGTCGTCGAAAATCTCCTCGGCCTTGCGGAGCTGGAGGCTGGTGGAGGTGACGAAGACCTTCGCGGCGGCATCCTTGATGATGTAGCCGACCTGCGAGGCGGGGAGCGACGTGTAGAGCGAGACGTTGGCGGCCCCGATGAGTTGGGTGGCCATGTCGGTGATGGCCCATTCGGGGCGGTTCTCCGAGAGGATGGCCACGCGGTCGCCCTTGCGGATGCCGCGCTGGTGCAGGTAGCCGGCGAAAGCATGTACCTGGTCCCGGAGGTCGTCCCAGGAGATTTCAATCCACTCCTTCCGCTTCCTGTCCTTGTAGCGCAACGCCGTGCGCTGTTGCCCCGCGTAATGCGCGACGAGGCCGTTGAAGAGCTGCGGAAGCGTTTCGAATCTGACGAGGGCCGGCATAGGTCTATCGAGAAGGTTGAGGACGCGCCATCGGGTGAAAGCTAAGCGTGCGACGGGGCAAAGGCAATTGTCTGTTCGGGTCGCGCTATAGGGGCGCGGGATGTAACTCGATTCTCTCGTCTCAATGTTCCAGCCCGGGCGAAGCGCACGGCGCACGGTGGCGAGGGGGGTGCGGCGGTCGTTTGTTCTAGGTTATCTTTGGGTCGGGGCGCCGCTCACGGGGTTCGGTCCGGCGCTTCGGCCCCAACCTGTCCAACCAGTCTCCTGCTTTCTGATGAACTACCGTTTCTTGGGCGATACGGGCGTCAAAGTGTCCTCCCTCGTTTACGGCACGATGTCCTTCGGTGGAGACGCGGACGAGGCCACGTCCAGAGCCCTCTTCCACCGCTGCCGCGAGGCCGGCATCAACCTCTTCGATTGTGCCGACGTGTATCAGAAGGGCACCGCCGAGGAGATCCTGGGGCGGCTCATCGCGGATTGCCGAGACGAGGTGCTCGTCGCCACCAAAGCGTTTTTCCCGATGAGCGAGGAGGTGAACGCCCTCGGTGCCTCGCGGCGGCACCTGCGGCTTTCCGTCGAAGGCAGCCTGCGGCGGCTGGGCACGGATTACATCGATCTCTACTACATCCACCGCTTCGACCCTAAAACGGCGCTCGAAGAAACGCTCCGCGCACTCGACGACCTCGTGCGGACCGGCAAGATCCTCTATCTCGCCGCGAGCAACTTCGCCGCGTGGCAGGTGGAGAAGGCCTTCGGCATCGCCGCGCGCGAACACCTGACCCCGTTCAAGGCCATCCAGCCGATGTATAACCTAGTCAAGCGGCAGGCCGAGGTGGAACTCCTGCCGATGGCCTCGGCGAACGGGCTGGCGGTTTTCCCCTACAGTCCCCTCGGCGGCGGCCTGCTCACCGGCAAGTACGGCCCGGCAACGCAGCCGGCGAAAGGGCGCCTCGTCGAGAGTCCGATGTATAAAGAGCGGTACAAGGAAGGCTGGGTCTATGTGGTGGCCGAGCGCTTTGCCACCCTCGCCCGTTCGCGGGGGATCGAGCCGGTGGCCCTGGCCATCGCCTGGGTCGGCAGCCATCCGGCGGTCACGGCGCCGATCATCGGGGCGCGCAACGTGCAGCAGCTGGAAGGGGCCCTCGGGGCGCTCGAGGTCGAGATGACCCCGGACCTGCGCGCGGCGATCTCTGATCTGTCGCCCGAACCGCCCCCCGCCACCGACCGCAGTGAAGAGGGGACCGAGTACAGCCTCTCGGCGCGCTAACGCACAGTCTCCCTCGCCCTGCCCTGCGCCAAACCAATACCCGGCTCGCCTGGCCTCACCGCGTCCCTTCGACGGGCGGCTCGCGCCAGTCCTGCACGCTGGAGATGTTGGGCATGCCCCAGTCCTCGCCGTTCCAGCCGTTGAAGCCGTCCATGCGGAACGTCCAGAAGCCGGTCGTCATGTCCGAGAGGACGATCAGCCCGTCGGCGTTGCGCACGTCCACCCCGAAGGCGCCGTTGATGACTTCGATCCACTCGGTCGTGCGCGGGCCGACGTAGGTGTCGTAGTAACCCACCGTCACCGGGTTTTTCGGGTCCATCAGGCTGAAGATCTGTAGGCCGTCGAGATAGCCCGAGACGAATACGTAGGGCCAGCGCACTTCGTGGTTGTGCACGAGGTTCTTCCAATCCGCCGTCCACGCGCTGATGGGCTGGGAAATGTTCATCGTCTCCCCATCGAGGGCGGGCTTAAGGTCGAAGATGCGAAGGGGGGCGTACTGGTATTCCACCTCAGCCACGGCGTAGCGGCCATCCG
>JAHEMB010000566.1 GCA_024643915.1 Rhodothermaceae bacterium
CTATCCGAACATTTGCAGGCGTTGTCATTTTCATTTATTTTGAAAAATCAAAACTAATGCACGACCCCTGATGCCCGCCCCTTCTCTTGGCGACCTCGACGAACTGGTGCTGCTGGCTGTTGGCCTCCGGCACGGCGACGCCTACGCTCTCACCGTGAAGCAAACAATCCAGACGCAATCTGGTCGGCGCGTGGCCCTGCCGACGGTCCATGCAGCCCTCTACCGGCTCGAAGAACGCGGTCTTCTGCGCTCGGCGATGGGAGGGGTCACGGCAGAGCGCGGTGGCCGCCGCAAGCGCCTTTACCATATCACCGCCGCCGGCCTCGACGCGCTTCAGGCCGTCCGCGCCACCCGCGAGCGGATGTGGCAACGGCTCCAAGAGTTGGAACTGGGGCGCGCGCTATGAGACGACGAATCGAGGAGCCGCAGAATCGAAGACAAGCTGAAGGAATGGCGCTCGTCGTTTACTTGCGTCAGTCGCGCTACGCGCTCGTGTCTTCGGCTCGTCGTTTCTTCGATTCAAGAACCTGCAACTGAGCTACAGGACTGATGCCGCCTCGCAACAAGCAAACCCCGCCCCGGCTGGCGCAGCGGCTTCTCCGCCGGTGGTGCGCGCCGCAGTGGCTCGAAGAAGTTGAGGGTGACCTCTGCGAGCAGTTCGCCGCGCAGGCGCGTGAGGGAGGCGCGGCGCGAGCGCGGCTCGTCTACTGGCGCGACGTGCTGCTGTACCTGAGCCGTCCCTACCTCCTCGAAAAACCACGACCGACGTACCAACAGGCCCGAGGCCCCCTCATGTGGAAGAATTACCTCAAGATCGCCGCACGCAACGCGGGCAGGCATCCCGCCTATGCCTTCATCAACGTGGCCGGGCTGGCGGTGGGGATGGCCTGCTGTATCCTCATCCTGATGCTCGTCCGCCACGAGCGGAGCTTCGACCGGTTCCACACCGAGGCCGAACGCATCCACCGCGTCCTTATCCAGGAGACGCGGCCCGACGGCAGCCTCGACTACCGCATCCTCATGCCGCCGCCCCTCGCCCCCGCCCTCGCGGAGGAATTCCAGAGCATCGAGAAGTTCACACGGGTCGTCGGCGGCCACCTCGACGTGCGCAAGGGCGACGAACTCGTGACCGAGATGGCCTACCTCGCGGACTCGACCTTCTTCGAAATCTTCTCCTTCCCCCTCCTGGCCGGTGACCCTGCCGGGGTGCTGCGCGACCCGCAGAGCGCGGTCCTGACGCAGCGCACGGCGGAGAAATATTTCGGCGCCATCCTGCCCGCCGAAGCGCTTGGCCGCACCCTCACCATCCAGCGCGGCGATGACACGTTCGATTTCACCGTGACGGGGGTGGCAGCGCCCCTGCCCAAGCATTCCAGCCTCCAGTTCGGCCTGATGCTGTCGTTTCAGCAGTACGAGATGGAGAATATCTACATCGGCGCGAACGACTGGGGCGGGCGCACCTCGCTCTACCTCCTGCTCGACGAGGAGCAGGACCCGGCAGCGTTCGAGGCTGGCCTGCCGCCCTTCACGAAAGTGCAACTTGCCCAGCGGATCGAGGGGCGGCGTCAGGCCGAGTACCTGGCCGAGGGCGACGACGCTTTCCAACTCGTCCTCCAGCCTCTCCTCGGTCTCCACCACAACCCGGCCGTGCGGACGATCTACGAGGCGACCCCGTACGACCCGACGTACTCGTACATCCTCGCCGGCATCGCCCTGCTGGTGTTGCTCATCGCCTGCATCAACTTCACCACGCTCTCGATTGGCCGCTCCACGGGGCGGGCGCGCGAGGTGGGGCTGCGCAAGGTGCTGGGCGCCTATCGGGGGCAGCTCCTCCGGCAGTTCTGGGGCGAGGCCCTTTTGCTGAGCTTCCTCTCGCTCCTGCTCGGGTTCGCCCTGGCCGCCCTCGCCCTGCCCCTGTTCAACACCCTCGCAGGCAAAGAATTTTCCCTCCTCGACTTCGCCGGCCTGCCGAACCTGCTGGCGCTCGGGGCGCTCTTCGCCCTCGTGGGGCTGGTGGCGGGGGGCTACCCGGCGCTTGTGCTGACGCGGTTCCAGCCGGCGGCGGTGCTCAAGGGCGAGGTGGGTGCGCCCCGGCGGTCGTGGCTCACGCGCGGCCTCGTGGTGGTGCAGTACACCCTCTCCATCGGCCTTATCGTCTGCACCCTCGTTATGTACCAGCAACTCAACTTTCTGCTCGACAAGGACCTCGGGTTCGAGGATGACCAGGTGGTGGTGGTCCACACCAACCGGCTCGACGACCAGCAGGAGCGGCGCGTGCTGGAGGTCTTCCGCAACGGGATGGCGGAGGAGGAGCGCGTGGCGAACGTCGTCCGCACCGGCTACGCTTTTACCCACAGCTACGACGGCTACGGCTGGATCGAGCCCGACGGCACACCCATCGAGGTCCACAACGTGGGGGCGGATTACGATTACGTGGAGGTGCTCGGCATGGAGGTCGTCGCCGGGCGCGATTTCGACCCCGCCTTTCCATCGGACTCCACGCACAGCGTCCTCGTCAACGAAGCCTTCGTGCGCGAATACGGGATCGAGAATCCCGTCGGCCACCGGCTCGCCGGCCTCCAGGGCGACAGCTTCTTCGGCGACGTGGCCCCGACGATTATCGGCGTCGTGAAGGATTTCAACTTCCAGTCGCTCCACGAGGCGGTGGTGCCCGTCATGATCAACATGCACCCGGACTATTACATGGGCATGAACGCCCTCCTCGTCAAGATCCGCCCGGAAGACGTGGAGGGCACGCTCGGCGTGCTGGAGCGGACGTGGGCGCAGGCCATGCCGGACAAACCCTTCGTCTACACGTTCATGGACGAGGACTTCGCGCGGCTGTACGAGGACGAGCGGCGGTGGAGCCGCATCGTCACCTACTCGTCTCTTTTCGCCATCCTCATCGCCTGCCTCGGCCTGTTCGGGCTGGCGACCCTCACCGTCACGCGGCGCACCAAAGAGATCGGCATCCGCAAAGTGCTCGGCGCCACCCTTCCCAACATCGCTGCCCTGGTAACGCGCGAGTTCGTCCTCCTCGTGGGCGTGGCGATGGTGCTGGCCTGGCCGCTCGCCTACTTCGGGATGCAGCGCTGGCTTGAAGGCTTTGCCTACCACGTTGGGCTTGCCTGGTGGATCTTCCCCGCCGCCGGCCTCATGGCGCTCAGCATCGCGCTGCTCGCCGTCAGCTACCACGCCCTCCGCGCCGCCGCCGCCGACCCCGTCGAGGCGCTGCGGTACGAATAGGAGTGGTAGAAAGGGGGAAATAATAATGTCTCCCACTCGCATTTTCTCCATTTCCTCCCCTCATCCAACCCCCGGCCCGTCGTCGGGGGATTTTTTTGTGCCCCCGTAACTCTGAGAGTACCACATCAGTATGTTTAGATGATCTACATATGGCGCTTCTATACACCCCGCCTCCTGCCTCATGAATCTGTCCAAACCCATGACGGCGGCCTCGATCAATGCCGTCATCCT
>JAHEMB010000567.1 GCA_024643915.1 Rhodothermaceae bacterium
CCCATCGAGCTGGAAGGCACCTACCCCCTCCCGGAGGCCCAGCTCGACCGCTTCATGTTCAACATCGTCATCGACTACCTCTCCGCCGACGACGAGTTGGAGGTGGCAATGGAAACGACCTCGCACGACCAGGCCGCCCTCGACACCGTCCTGGGCGGGGAGGACATCATGGTGTTTCACGATCTCGTCAAGAAGGTGTTCGTGCCCAAGAACGTCGCCCGGTTCGCCGTTGATCTGGTGCGTAGCACGCGGCCGGGGGAGTTGGAGGCGCCGGGCTTCGTAAACGAGTGGGTAAGCTGGGGCGCGGGCCTGCGGGCCACCCAGTATCTACTGCTGGGGGGGAAAATACGCGCCGTCTTTAGAGGCCGCTACAACGTCTCGGTCGAGGACGTGCGGGCGCTGGCCTACCCCGTCCTCCGCCACCGCGTCCTGACGAATTTCTACGCTGAGTCGGAGAAGGTGGACACGGAGAAGATTATCGAGATGCTGCTGGAGGAGGTGCGCGAACCGGTTTCCGGCCTGGTGTGACAGATAATTTTGAAATCCGAATCTCGAATTTTGCGCTTTGGATTTCGGAATTCGAATTTCGGAATTCTAGTGTGCAGGCACCTGTAGCTTTCGGCTTAAAGAAGAACTTTCGACCCCAAACAACCATGCCGCCTGCCGCCACCCGCTTCATCGACCCCACAGTGCTCTCCCGAATCGGTGGCCTGGAGTTGCTGGCGCGGGGCGTGGTGGAAGGATTCGTGGCCGGCCTGCACCGGAGCCCGTTCAAGGGCTTCTCGGTCGAGTTCATGGAGTACCGCCCTTACATCCCCGGCGATGACCCGATGCGAATCGACTGGAAGCGGTACGCACGCACCGATCGCTATTACGTGAAGGAGTTCGAAGATGAGACAAACACGAGCCTGCACCTACTCGTCGATGTCAGTCATTCGATGGGCTACACCTCGACGGGCGTGACGAAGCTCGAATACGCAAGCTACCTTGCTGCGTCCTTAGCCTACTTGATGGTGCGGCAGCGCGACAGCGTGAGCCTGACGCTATTCGACAGCGACGTGGTGGCCCGCCTGCCGGCGCGGAGCACCACTGGCCATCTTCACACCCTGCTCACCCTCCTCGATAAGACAATGCTCGGCGCGCGGACCGACCTCGGCAAGCCGCTCCATGCCCTCGCCGAGCAGCAGAAACGGCGTGGTTTCGTCGTGCTCATTTCCGATTTGCTCGATGACCCTGCTGCGCTCATAGACGGCCTGCGCCATTTCCGCTTCACCGGGCACGAGGTCCTCGTCTTCCAGGTCCTCGACCCGCAGGAGGTGTCGTTCGACTTCACCGACGTGATCGAGTTCGAGGACCTTGAAACCGGAGAGAAACTGCTGGTCGTCTCCGAAGAGGCGAAGGCGGAGTATCTGGAAAACCTGGAACGCTTCCGCGAAACGCTCCGCCGCGAGTGCGGCTTGCTGCGCATCGACTATTCGCTCCTGACCACCGAGCGCCCACTCGACTTCGCCCTGTTCGAATACCTCGCCGCCCGAAAACGAAAGTAGTGGCCGCGGCCGCGACGCTCCAACTCGCCTTCTCTCCGACTTTCGCCGGCTCATGTCGTTCATCAATCCACTCTTCCTGATCGGGCTGGCCGCGGCGGCGCTGCCGGTGCTGTATCACCTCGTTCGCCGGATGCGTGCGAAGCAGGTGCCCTTCAGCTCGTTGATGTTTCTGAAAGCCACGCCAAAGGAGCGGATCCGCCGGCGGCGGCTGCGCGACCGTTTGCTGATGGCGGTACGGTGCGCCATCTTCGGCCTGCTGGCCCTCGCCTTTGCCCGGCCCTTCCTGCCCCCCGAAAGCCTGCCCTTCATTGCGGAACGGACGGACCAGTCGGTGGTCCTTCTCGTCGACAATTCGTTCAGCATGCAAGTGGGAGAACGATTCGAGGCGGCGCGGAGTGAGGTGCGGCGGCGGCTGGAGGCGGCCGGCCCGCGCGACGAGTTCGCCGTCGTTGCTTTCTCCGACGCTGCCCAGCCCCTCAGCCTCCTCAGCGACGACGCCACACTCCACCAGGCCGCCGCCCGACGCCTGTCCCCCGGCTACCGCACCACCGACTTCTTCCGCGCCCTTCAGATGGCCGAAGAACTCCTTCAAGACGCCCGCCACGCCCAGCGACAGGTGGTCCTCATTTCCGATTTCCAGCAGGCAGGTTGGGGTGGACCTTTCGAGGATTGGAAGCTCACGCCAGGTGTGGAATTCATACCGGTATCGGTGGCAGATGGGGCGGTGGACAACGGCTATGTGGCGGCGTTCGAGTTGAGTCAGAAGCGGGTGGGCGGGCAGGTGGCGCTCCGGTTCGATGCCCGCATGGCGCCGGGGGCCAACGACAGTCGATCGGCACGGCTCATTATCGACGGCGCTGCGCTCGACGAGAAGCCGCCGTCGGCCCAACGCGTCACGTTTCAGCAAGTGGCCCCGCGCGCCGGCGTTTTCCAGGGCGAAGTGTCGATGACGGAGGACGCGTTGCCGGCGGACGACCGGCACTATTTCACGTACACCGTGCAAAACCGGCCTGCGCTGTTGGTGGTGGATGAAAACGGACGCGGCGCCTTCTTCCTTCGCGCTGCCCTCGACCTGGGCGAAGCGGCGCGCTACGCCTTTTCCTCCGGCGGACGCAGTCGCCTCGGCCCTGCCGCTTTGCGGCAACACGGTGTTGTCTTCCTCGTCGATCCTTCGCCGCTCTCGGAACGTGAAGTGCAGATGCTGCGCGCCTACGTGGAAGACGGCGGCAGCCTTATCGTCTCTTTCGGCCCGAACGCCGAGCTAGCGTCGGCGTCGCGGCTCCTCCAGGCGCTCGACGTGGGGCGTGCCGAAGCCGTCGTCGATGCCCGCGCCGTGCAGAATACCGAAGCCATCGTTGGGGAAGTGGACCTGCGGCACCCCGTCTTCAGCGCCTTCGGCAGCTCGGGTAGCGGCGCCATTTTTCGCCCTCGCTTCCGCCACTATGTGCGTGTGGCGCCGGACTCCGCCACCGTCGTGCCCGCCCGCTTCGACACCGGCGACCCCTTTCTGGTAGAAAAGGCGCTGGGAAAAGGCAAGATGCTCGTTTATCCCTCCACCCTTCATACCGCGTGGACGGATTTCCCCGTCAACGAGCTCTACGTGCCCTTCCTCTACCAGCTCGTCGCCCACGCCCTCAGCGGCGTGTTGCAACAGCAAGTTTTCACCGTCGGGGAAGTGATCCTGCTAAAGGGTCGCCCGGGCGAGGTGTGGGACGTGCGAACCCCTGACGATCGCGTGTACAAGGTTGACATCAATGAAGACGGACGGGGCTTTTTCCGTGACACAGACATGCCCGGCCACTACGCCGCCGCCAACAGGTCGCAACGCTTTCTCTTCTCTGTCAACGTAGATTTCCGCGAATCGGACCTTGCGCAACGAGACGTAGAAGAGGCGTACGCGGCGGTGGTACCACCCCGCCAGGACC
>JAHEMB010000568.1 GCA_024643915.1 Rhodothermaceae bacterium
GAGAGGTCTAGCGGCACGAGGACGTCATCAAGGGCACGCTCAGGGAATGATGCGTCTTGTACCCGAACGGCCAGCACCGGGCAGGGCGCTCGGCGGATGACCTCTTCAGCCACGCTCCCGATGAAGAACCGACGCGCGCCGCGCCGCCCGTGCGTGCCCATAACGATTAAGTCGATATCCCGGTCACGGGCATAGCGTAGGATGCCAGGCGCAGCCGCCTCACCCGGATCAATCGTCTCGACTATTTCCATACCGCCGAAATCACTCTCTCGGACGAAGGCCGCCATGCGCTCCGCTAGGCGCGCTCGCTCGCCTTCGTCGTGGGCATAGTAGGTGTCCGACAGCTCTGCGACGTGTAAGAGGTGCAACGCCGCGCCGTGCCGGCGGGCCAGGTGCACGGCATGCGGCAAGGCGTGCCTGGAGGCAGCGGAGAAATCCGTCGGAAAGAGCAGGCGCGAGAGCTTCATGGTCTTCGGTTTTGCATGGCCGGTGTATCTCCGCACAACTATTTCAGCCTCATAAGTTTCCGAGCCAGTGGTTATTGCGCCCTTTGCTATCGCGCTAAAAATCACCTTGCCCTATGCTACCGCACAATAAGATTCCGTACCACAATCTGTTTGCCAGCTTGCACGTGCGTAAAGTATACCCCTGCGGCCAGGCTGCTCACGTCGAAGGTGAACGTATAGACGCCTGCGGGCTGTGGAGCATCGAGCAGGCGCGCGACTTCCCGGCCTATCGCATCGTACAGGCTCACGCGGACGTGCTCCGGGCGACGGAGCGCGAAATGAAGACTAGCCGAATGAACGGCAGGATTGGGGTACACCCCTACCACCAGCAGCTCCCCCCTCGCTAGCTGTCCTGGCGCTATTTCCATTGCCGTGCTGATCGGTGGATCCTCAGGCGCGAAAGCAGGCGCGTTGGATTTGGTCGGCGCAGGCGCCTCCGCCGCCTCCACGTGGTTCATCCCCGACCGCGTCAGCCAGCCGCCGGCAAACGTCTCGCGCTCGTCCGTCTCATCGTAAATATTGACGTAGAACCAATCGGCCTGGGCCGCCTCCGCCCCCAGATCGAGGATGAAATAGCCGTGGCTGTCTAACTCAATCTGCTTGAAATGGGGATGCACGCCCAAGAGCAACCCTTCCAGGAAGTCGGACGGCCCGCCAAAAAGCTCATCGAAGTTAGCAGAGGAGATGCTAGGCGTCACAAACTCTACAGCAAGCGCCCCGGCTCCCGTCGTTTCGTCGTAACCCGTTGGATCGAACGGATCGCGTGCCAGGTCGCCCACCCAGGTGGTGTGAATGTCGCCAGTAACGACGACGGTGTTGTCCATTTCTTGCGCTTCGAGAAAGGCGAGCAGGCGGTCTCTCTCGGCGGGATAGCCGTCCCACGCGTCTAAGTTGGTGAACCCGGTGAGTTGGCCCATCAGGACCTGGTTGCCGATGATTTTCCATCGAGCCGTGGACGCGGCAAGCTGCGCCGTGAGCCATTCGTACTGCGAAGCACCCAGGAGGGTACGGGCGGGATCGAAGAGTGCGGAGGAGTCCAAGGGTGAATCATCTAGTTGCTGCTGCCGGCCTGCAAGGCGCGTGTCCAGCATGAAAAGCTCGGCCAGATCGCCATAACGGATGGAGCGGAAAATGCGCGTGTCGTCCAGCGGATCGGCGGGCCGGACAGGCATCCATTCGAAATAAGCCTTCAGCGCGCCCGCTTTCCGATCCTCCCAGCGGCCCTCATTCGGCTGGTGGTTCTGGGCGCCGTCCGGCCAGGAATTATTGGCCGTCTCGTGGTCGTCCCACACGGCGATGAAGGGATGCTGCTGGTGGGCCCGCCGCAGATCGGGATCGAGCTTGTAGAAGGAATGCCGGATGCGATAATCGTCGAGATCGAGAATCTCATGCTCCGGCTCGTGGCCGCGCCCGACTTCATCGCTGTAGCCGAAACCACCTTCCTCGTACTCATAAATGTAATCGCCCAGGTGGAGGACGGCGTCGAGGTCGGCGCGTTCGGCGAGACGGGCGTAGCCATTGAAGAAGCCTTGTTGGTAATTGGCACAGGCCACCACCGCAAACCGTAGCCGCGCTACCCCGCCGAGGGGCGCCGTGCGTGTGCGGCCTGTAATGGAATGCCTGCCCAACGCTGTGAATCCATAATAATAGGTCGTCCCGGGCAGCAGCCCGCTGGCGTCGATCTTCACGGTGTAGTCGCGTCCGGCATCTGTCATCGACGTGCCGCCAGCAACCACCTCCACTAGCTCTGGATCCGTCGCGATACGCCACGCCACCTCCACCTGCGCCTCCTCTTCCGGCGTGACGCGCGTCCACAGGATGACGCGATCCGGCAGGGGATCGCCCGAAGCCACGCCGTGATAGAAAGGCCTGAGGCGCTCATCGAAAGGCGAACGACGGCTCGCATCATGGCGCCGGTGGTAGCGCCGGAGTTGTCCCTGTTCGACCGTCTGCCCGGCAGGCGTCTCCAGTCTTCGTTGCGCGTGGGCCGGGGCCATTAGAACACAGGCACCGAGGAGAAGCAGCAATCTCTTTCGCACCCACCAAAGGATGGCCCCCAACAGTGAGGGAATCGGCCCGTGGAGGAATTCGGAGGCTGGGGGCAGGATCACTTCTTCGAGAATGGCCAAGCAGGAGCGCGCTATGAAAGGCGGCGGCTTCGTCAACGGACAAGTGGATGAAGCCGGGAAGGTACGCCAAACGGGGTTGGAGGCGATTACGCAAACATAATGCATTCCACTCGTTAAACGATCCTCTGCGCCAAACTTTTCCCGCAGCCCCTTCCAGAACCGCTATTGGGCGCTACCGTCTTATACCTGCTGCTCCGCTTGCGTCCCGCCCAATCCCTCTCTATTATCCATCCTCTCTCCTCCTGCATTACTGCCTCGCGTTCCCCTGAAATGCCTTTCGACCGGACCACTCGCGCCTGCCTCGCCGAAGGCATCGGGACGTTTGCCCTTGTCTTCGCCGGTACGGGCGCCATCCTCGTCAACGAGATCACCGGCGGGGTCGTCACGCATGTGGGCGTCGCCCTCACGTTCGGGCTGGTAGTGATGGCCGTCATCTATGCCCTCGGCGACGTCTCTGGCGCGCACATCAACCCGGCGGTCACGTTTGGGTTCTATCTCGCTGGTCGGTTGCCCGCACGGCAAATGCCGGCCTATATCGCGTCACAGATGGCCGGCGCCCTGCTGGCAAGCGGACTGCTCCGGTTTCTCTTCCTTACCCCCGACGGGCTAGGCGGCACGTACCCGGCAGGAGGCGTTTGGCAGAGTTTCGTCTTGGAATTCGTGCTGACTTTCTTGTTGATGTTCGTGATCCTGTGTGTCGCGGTGGGCGCCAAGGAAACAGGCTTGATGGCCGGCGCGGCTATCGGTGCGACGGTGGGGCTGGAGGCCCTCTTCGCCGGCCCCATCAGCGGGGCTTCAATGAATCCGGCGCGGTCTCTCGCGCC
>JAHEMB010000569.1 GCA_024643915.1 Rhodothermaceae bacterium
GGGGCCAGACGACGCCCCGCGAGATGGCCGAACTGCTGGTGATGATCCGCGAGGGGCGGGCCGTCAGCCCCGCCGCTAGCGAGGAGATGTACCGCGTGCTGACGCGGAGCTACTGGAACGATGAAGCGCTCTCCGCCCTTCCGCCGTGGGTGCAGGCTGCCTCCAAGCAGGGCGCCGTCAGCCAATCGCGCTCCGAGGTCGTCCTCGTCAACGCGCCCTCCGGTGATTACGTCTTCTGCCTCATCACCAAGAACCAGGAGGACGAAAGCTGGGGGCATGATAACGAAGGCTTCGCCCTGCTGCGCGCCGTCTCCCGCGCCCTCTGGCAGCACTTCGAACCGGCGTCGGACTGGCAGCCGGCGGCAGGGAGGGAAAGATTCTGGTGAGCGCCAGTCTTCCAGCGCCTGGAGAATCGCCTGGATCTGCTGCTTGAGGATAGAAAGATGACCTGTCACGACATTCCAGACCAAATCCGCGTCGATATCGAAATAGGCGTGGACGAGGGTGCAGGGCGGCGGGCCGGTTTCACGCGGTAAACCCTCGGTTGCGCCTCACTGATCCGTTTTCCGCAGCACCCTGCCGGGGCGGGCGCCGGTCGGCTTTCCGTCGCGGAGGACGGTGGTGCCGTTGACGAAGACGTAGCGCACGCCCGTCGCGTACTGGTGGGGCCGGGCGAAGGTGGCGTGGTCCTGGATCGTCGCGGGGTCGAGCACGGCGATGTCGGCGAAGGCGCCTACACGGAGGACGCCACGCCCGGCGAGGCCGAGGCGCTCGGCGGGCAGGCTCGTCATCTTCCGCACGGCCTCCTCGAAGGAAAGCGCCTTTTGCTCGCGCACGTAGCGGGTCAGCACCCTCGCGAAGGCGCCGTAGTTGCGCGGGTGCGGCACGCCCGCGCCCATCGCCGGGATGCCGCCGTCGGAGGAGATCATCGTCATCGGGTGCTGCATCAGGCGGCGCACGTCGTCTTCGGACATCGAGTGGAGCACGGCCTGGCAGCCGCCTTTCTCTTGCAATTCCATCGCCAGTCGGGCGGCCTCGTCCACCGTCACGGGGCGGCCCTGGTCCTCCAGCATGTCGGCCAGGCTCTTGCCGTCGAGGGCGTGGTTCCACGAACACGTGGCGGCAACGATGGTGGCGGGGTCGCCGCCGCGCTCGGCGCTGAGGTGGGCGGCGATGTCTTGCCGGATCTTCGCGCGCTGCTCGGGATCGCCCAGCCGGGCGCGGAGGGCCGCGTTGCCTCCCGCCCTGCTCCAGTTGGGGAAGAGGATGGTGAGGCCGGTGCTGGAGGCGGTGTAGGGGTAGACATCGCTCGCCACGTCCACGCCGCGCTTGCGGGCCGCGTCGATGAGGGCGAGCGAGGCGGTGCTGCGGCCCCACCGATCCGGCCCGACGACCTTGTGGTGCGTCACCTGCGCCTTCACGCCGCCCTCCTCCCCGACGCGGATGACCTCGGCGACACTGTCGAGTAGCTTCCCGCCCTCATCGCGGATATGGCTGATGTAGAGGCCGCCGTAGGGCGCCGTCGCCCGTGCCAGGGTGATGAGTTCTTCGGGGTCGGCGAACATGCCCGGCGTGTATTCGAGGCCGGAGGAGAGGCCGAAGGCGCCCTCCTTCATCGCCTCCGCCACCATCGAGGCCATCTGCTGCAACTCCGCGTCAGAGGGGCGCCGGTCCGCCGCGCCCATCACCCGCGCCCGTACCGTGCCGTGCCCCACGAATGCGCCGAAGTTGATTGCGGCAGGCTGCGCATCGAGTCGTCCCAGGAATGCGCCAAGCGGGAAAGGCGAACTGCCGTCCTGCCCCCCCAGGGCCGTAGTGACGCCCTGCTGCAGGTAGTTCTCAGCAAGGGGGCGCTGGAAGATGCTGCTTTCCTCGGGGGTGCCGCTGGAGGCGTGGCTGTGGATGTCAATGAAGCCGGGTGTCACCGCCAGTCCCCGTACGTCGATCCGCGTCTCCGCCGTCTGCCCCGACAAATCGCCGATGGCGGCGGTAGTGTCGGCTTTGAGGCCCACGTCGGCCACGACCGGCGGGTTGCCCAGCCCATCGTAGACGGTGCCGCCTTCGAGGATGATGGAGAACGGGGCGTCCTGCGCCGGGGCAGTCCGGCAGAGCAGCAGGAGGGCGGTGATGAGCAGAAGACGCAAAGCGAGGCGGTGCATGGCGGGCAGTGGTTACTTCAAAGGTAGGCCGGGAAGATACTCCGTTGAGCGAACCTGTGCCACGGTGCCACGAGGTGCGACCCTCTTCAAGGTGCCGCACTAGCATTGCAGACAGCCCACAACGAGATCGCCCCCCTCACCATTGTGCATGGCGCCGCACGGGAGAGGTGGCCCGCTGCAGCGATGCGTAATTTGCGGTGCGGCATGCTTGCACGTTTCCTCCACAAGACTTTCATTGGGCACGCAGGCAATTATACGGGCAGTGCAGCGGGATCGCTTCCCCGAGATGGCTTTTCCCGAGGGAGAGCAGATCGGCTTGATCGCGCAGGAGGTGGAGGCGGTGCTGCCGGCGCTGGTGATGGAGGGGGCGGACAGCTACAAGTCGGTAGCCTACGCGAACCTGGTGGCGGTGCTGGTAGAGGCCATCAATGAGCAGCAGCAGCTCATCGAGCGACAGCAGGGGCGGATCGAGACGCTGGAAGCCGAGCGTACCGCGTCGCTGGAGGCGCTCGTGCAAGGGGCCGATCCAGAGACGTTACTTTCTGTGCCTGGTAGAGAATTATGCGCTGCAGGGACTTGTGCTTATCCTCAATAGCCCTTTATTTATAGACAGAACAGCTCAGGCGATGATCCCTCTTTTTCTCCCATCATTCATTAGCACGCTGAGGAGGTCTCCATGCGTATTGCAAGCGTTTTCTTGATGCTGCTGATCGTCGGGGGTATGCTGCTGGCCGGGCCGGCGCAGGCCCAGGTGCCGGCGCAACTCTCCTACCAGGGCCTGCTCACGACGCAGACCGGCGAGGCCATCGCCGACGGCCAGTACCGCGTCACCTTCCGCCTCTACGCCGAGGACGAGGCCAGCCAGCCCACCGAGGCGCTCTATGAGGAAACCCAGTCCGTCACCGTCACCGACGGTCTCTTCTCCACCATGATCGGCAAGGAGGCCCTGCTTGACTTGCCCTTCGACCGGGCGTACCACCTCACGGTGGAGGTCGAGGGCCAGCCCGAGAGTGAGAAGGTGCCGCTCTCGACGGCGCCCTACGCGCTCAACGTGGCCGACGGGGCCGTCGTGCGCTCAATCAGCGGCCTCAAGGATGACGTCGAGATCGTCGCGGGCGAGGGCATCGCCATCGAGCAACGGGACAACCAGCTCGTCATCTCGGCGCTGACGGCGCCGGTGGGGCTGCGCGGCGCTGCTGTGGGGATCGAACCGTCGGGTCAGGCCGCACTCAAGGGGCCGGGCGGGTCGAACGTGGGGCTGGATGCGGCCTACGACGCCGGGC
>JAHEMB010000570.1:0-2638 GCA_024643915.1 Rhodothermaceae bacterium
GTCGTGTTTGACGCGGTGAAGCCTTGCTTGAGAAGCGATCAGCGATCAGCTTACTGACAAAAAAGCTGACTGCTGAAAGCCTTCTGGGTACCGACGTTATAGGAATAACGGCATCGCCAGGAACAGGAACAGGGCCAGGCCCAACACGACCATGAGCAGGTAGAACTCGACGGGCGTCTTGCCCCTCTTTCTCTTCGGTGAACCAAGAAACGGTCGTTGCGGACGCGCTATGGTTTTCATGGAGGTGAGGCGCAGGTGCGCCCGGCTCGTTGCAGCACCGGCGCCGCGGTGGACCGGTGAATGGCGCCTCCAACGCTACGCGGTGGAAAGGTTTCTGACGAAGGATTAGCAATGCATTAAAGCTGCGCCTCCTACTGCGTCCGAAGACAGGAGTGGACCGTCTACGAAGTGCCCTCAAAAAGCGGAAGCCCCGCCGAGGGAGACGAAACGGTCGTCTCACTTAGCCGGGCTTCCACGGGTGTCGTCAGCGCGAAAAAGGCGGCTTAGCGCCGGCCTTTGTTGCCCTGCTGGCCGCCCTTCTGCGGGGTGACGGGCTGGCTCTTCTGACCGCCCTGCTGCCCCCCTTTCTGCTGCTGGCCGCCCTGTTGGCCGCCTTTCTGGCCGCCTTTCTGCATGTCCTTCTGCGTACCTGCCATGATAAACCTCATCTGGCTGGATCGCCTCCTTTCGTTGTCGCCGCCCGGCCCTGGAGGCGCCTGGAACCGCGCGCGAGGCGCCGCCTTTCCGGCAAGCCGAATTGGCGGAGCCACGCGTGAGACCTGACGACACGCAGTTAAGTTTAGGGACGCGAAAAGCTGTCGCCACTCTTTCACACCTGTAAAAACAGGCCGTCAGGCAGCCACCAGCCGGTGCAGCCGGGAGAAGACGTGCGGCAGGTCGGGGTGGGCGCGGGCAACGCCCCGGCGGTCGCCCCAGGGGCAGAACCAGTGCTCGAAAGCTTCGGCCCAGAACTCGCGGGGATCCGTCTCGGCGTAGCGGGTGACGCCCCGCCCGGGCCGATAGAAAGAGGCGCTTAGATCGTCGAGCAAATAATCCACCGCATGGCCCATCTCGTGGACGACGGTGAGGACGGTGCGCCGCCGCGTGGCTACCACGGTGGACGATTCGCGGTGGTACCAGCCCCAGGCCTCGTCGTAGGTGGAGCCGAAGTAGCGGCGCGCCCAGGCATCGTGCGCGTAAGGATACCAGCGGGTGAGGGTGCGACTGGGCGTGTGCCGCTCACCGCAGAGCGCAAACCGGACGCCCCGCCGAAACAGGAAGCGCAGCAGGCGCGCATCCAACAGCCCCAGCGCCTTTCGCAGCCGCTCGGCCTGCTGCTGGCAGCTTAGAAAAGCAACGGGGATGTCACCCTCGTACTCGGGCCAGTCGAATCGCACAGGCGGGCGGATCTTCGATGGAGGTTGCTCTTATTAGCTGTCCGAAGCGGGCGGCTTCACACATAAGTTGTGTTAGCGCCCGCCTCCGTTACAAGACAGTAACAAGCAACACCCAACGCCCGTGGGGACTTTCCTCGAAGACCTGGCTCGGAGCTTCCGCTTCGCTGATCTGCTGGACGTGGCCCTCGTGGCGCTCTTCCTCTACGCTTTCATCACGTGGGTGCGGCAGGCCACCTCGCACGGCGCTTCTCGGCGGGCCCTCCGCGTGCTCCTGATGGTGACGGGCATCTACGTCCTCGCCCGCGTCTTCAAGCTCTACCTCGTTGAGGAAGTCATGGAGGTGCTGCTACTCGTCCTCCTGCTCTCCGTCGTCGTCGTCTTCCAGAACGACATCCGCCGCATCGTCGATAGGATCGGGACGTGGAGCTTCGGCAGCAAGCGCGAGGCGCCGATGGCTTCGTCCGCCGCCGTCATCGACACCCTCACCGAAGCCGCCGCCGAGATGGCCGAGATGAAGCGAGGTGCGCTCATCGTGGTGCGGGGACGCGAGCCGTGGGATCGGCAGGTGAAGGGCGGCATCGAACTCGGCGGCGGGGCAAGCCTGCCGCTGCTCATCAGCATCTTCAACCCCACCTCACCCGGCCACGATGGGGCCGTCCTCCTCGAAGAGGACCGCGTCGTGCGCTTCGGCGCGCACCTGCCCCTCTCGAAAAACCTGCCTGAAGTGAGCCGGTTTGGTGGCACGCGGCACGCCGCCGCCCTGGGAATGGCCGAGCAGACGGACGCCCTCGTCGTCGTCGTCTCGGAGGAGCGCGGCGCCATCAGCGTGGCCGAGGACGGCGACCTCGTGCCGATGAACACGGCGCTCGAACTGAAACAGCGTCTCGAATCCTTCTGGCACCGGCACTACGCGCACCCGCATCAGGTGCACGAGGCATGGTACCAGCGCCCGCAATTCCAGACGGCCCTGCTGTCCGTCTCGCTTGCCGCCATGCTGTGGCTCCTCTTCGCCTTCGATCCCGACGTGGTCACACGCAGCACCACGGCCCCCATCGAGTTTCGCAACCTCCCGGCGCGCTGGGCCCTCGAAGAGGGTGCCCCGACCGAAGCGCGCGTGACTCTCACCGGCTCGGAGCGGGCCTTTACGGACTTCAACCCGGACAACCTCGCCATCTCCCTCGACGTGGCGCGTCTCGAAGAAGGGCAGAACTCGTTCGTCATCGGGGAGGAAAACCTAAACC
>JAHEMB010000570.1:2648-3435 GCA_024643915.1 Rhodothermaceae bacterium
CGGCATCGCACTTTACAGCGTGGAGCCGACCAACCTGACGCTCGTGGCGAACCGGCTGGATTCGCTCAGCGTGGCGGTGCGGGCCGGCCAGGTGGGCGCCCTGCCAGACTCGCTCGCCCCCGTGGATCTGCGCACCAGCCCCGCCATCGTCGTCCTTCTCGTCCCCGGCGGCACGCGCGTGGAGAACGTGCCCACCGAGCCCATCGACCTCTCCCGCATCACCGCCACCACCACCGTCCGCAAGAAGCTCGTCCCCCCTGCCGGCACCCGCCTCGCCCCCGGCCAGCCGAGTGAGGTGGATGTGACGTTTGAGGTGAGACCCAGGACGGGCTTCCAGTAAAAGGCACCCCGTTGTACGGCCCGGAGCTATCACCGCCGGCAATCAGCCTGCAAGAGAAAAAAGCTGACCGCTACTCGTACTTCAGGCTCTCCACCGGATTCGCCAGCGCCGCTTTGATCGTGTGGTAGCTGATGGTCAGCCAGGCGACGAGAAGCGCCGCCCCGCCCGCCAGGGCAAAAACAGCCGGGCTGAGGGCCGCGTGGTAGGCGAAGCCGGCCAGCCAGGCGTGCATGGCGAGGTATCCGAGGGGGAAAGCGATCAGCATCGCCACCAGGACGAGGGCAGTGAACTCCTTCGAGAGCAGGACCACGAGGCCTGGCGCGGTCGCGCCCAGCACCTTCCGCACGCCGATCTCCTTGGTGCGCTGCTGCGTGATGTACGCCGCCACGCCGAAAAGCCCCAGGCACGCGATGAGCATGGCCAGCCCGGTGAAGCCGCTGTAGATGC
>JAHEMB010000025.1 GCA_024643915.1 Rhodothermaceae bacterium
GATGCGGGCTGTGGGCCAGGCCAGCATCAGGCGTGGGTCGTAGGCCCGCCCGCACATGGCGTAGTTGCCTGCCCCGTACGAGTTGCCCAGCACCACGGTGAACTTCGGCACGACGCTGTTGGCTACGGCGTTGACCATCTTGGCGCCGTCCTTGATGATGCCGCCGTGCTCGGCGCGCGTGCCTACCATGAAGCCCGACACGTCCTGCAAAAACACCAGGGGGATGCGCTTCTGGTTGCAGTTCATGATGAACCGGGCGGCCTTGTCGGCAGAATCCGAGTAGATGACGCCGCCCGCCTGAATTTCATCGGTGTGCGCCTTCTTGCCGGATTTCGCCTTCACCACCGTCCGCTGGTTGGCCACGATGCCCACGCTCCAGCCGTCGATGCGGGCGTAGCCAGTCAGGAGGGTCTGGCCGAAGCCAGCCTTGTACTCGGTCCATGAACCGGCGTCGATGAGGCGGGCGAGGACCTCGCGCATGTCGTACGGCTGGTTGCCCGCCTGCGGCATCAGCCCGTAGATCTCCGCCGCCGAGAAAGCCGGATCGCACGGCGTGGCCCGGTCGAAGCCGGCGCGGGGGCGCGGGCCGAAATGCGAGACGAGATCGCGGATCGTCGCCAGGCATTCCTCATCGTCCTTCATCTGGTAATCCGTCACGCCCGAGATCTGCGAATGTGTGGCGGCCCCACCCAGGATTTCCTGATCCGCCTGCTCGCCGATAGCGGCTTTGACAAGGAACGGCCCGGCCAGAAAGACCGACCCGGTGCCCTCGACGATGAGGGCCTCGTCGCTCATGATGGGCAGGTAGGCCCCGCCCGCCACGCAGCTCCCCATGATGGCCGCCACCTGGGGAATGCCCCGGCTCGACAGGATGGCGTTGTTGCGGAAAATCCGCCCAAAGTGCTCCTTGTCGGGGAAGATCTCGTCCTGCTTCGGCAGGAAGACGCCGGCGGAATCGACGAGGTAGATGATGGGGAGGTGGTTTTCGAGAGCGATCTCCTGGGCGCGCAGGTTCTTTTTGGCCGTGATGGGAAACCACGCGCCCGCTTTCACGGTGGCGTCGTTAGCGACGATCAGGCAGAGGCGCCCGCTGACGTGGCCCAGCCCCATGACGGTGCCAGCGGCCGGGCAGCCCCCCTCCTCTTCGTACATCCCATAGCCTGCAAACAGGCCCAGTTCGAGGAAATCGTCGCCGTCGTCGACGAGGCGGGCGATGCGCTCGCGCGCGGTCAGCTTGCCGCGCCGGTGCTCCCGCTCGATGCGCTTCGGGCCGCCCCCGAGGTAGAGTTCCTCGGCGCGCGTGCGCCATTCATCAAGGAGGGCGCGGTAGTGCGCCGCCCGCTCTTCAAACGCGGCCCCTTCCTCGTTGACGGGGGTGCCGAGGGACGATGAAACTGCTGCTTCGGACATAACTAGGGGAAAGAGCTTTCAGCGGTCAGCGATCAGCTTTCAGCCAGGAACGAAGCTGACCGCTCAAAATTTAGTGCAAAAGAAAAAAGCCCGACCGAAGGGGCCAGGCTTTTTCGAATAAAACGCACGGGGAGGCGTTAGAGGATGGCGGTCATTTTCTGGATGATCTCTGCACGGGGCTCGCCGGTCTTCTCGTGAATCAGATTCACCATCTTGTTCAGGTTGCCGCGCGCCCGTTTCATCTCCTTATCGCCGAACTCAGCTTCGCTCCAGATCGACTGAATCTGGGCTTTAACCTGCCGCCAGCTCTCGTTCATGCGCTTCGTCGCCATAATGCATCCTCCGTGGGACGGTGATTTGGTTGCTTCTGACTTTTCTACAACTGCGCCCCGGCCCAGGTTTCTCTTTCTTTACAACTTCTTAAGGCACCCGCCCTTACCGTTTGAGCCTTTTGCCCGTCATCCAGCGAGGGCAAACCGGTTCCAGAACATCAGCACAATAAGGACGAGCCAGAGTAGGTGTTCGATTCCTACGCCCATCGTCACACGCTTCCTGTGGTCGTCGCCGCCGACGCCCTGTGCAACGGCTTCGCGCAGCTTCGCCCAGGCCGGTTGGACGAGGAAAAAATGCACCACGACAGCAATCACGATGAGCAGCAGGCTGGTGTGATAGATCGGCCCGTAATAGCCAAAGCCACCCCCCAGGAAAAAGGCGAGGACGGCGAAGAGGAAGGTAAGGCCGATGAAGATACCCGTGAACTTCACGCTGCGCCCCACGTCGTCGGCCAAGGCGAGGGCGGTGGGGCCGTCGTGGGCGAGCACGTTGCGCGCCTGCGCCCCCAGCCGCAGCGCCAGCCCGAACCACGCGGCGGCGGTGATGACGTGAAGGACGACGAAGAGGGAGTGGATGAAATGGAGCGTCATAAGATGGCTTCCTGGCTAAACGCGTGGTGTGATTTCGATCCCGCGGTCGACTGCCGCGTAGCAGAGTACACAAGATAACGTCGATCTGGGAAAGTAATGAAAGTAGCCATCATCGGCGGCGGCATCGCGGGGCTGACGGCGGCCTACTGGCTCCGGCAGGGCGGCGCCGAGGTGACGCTTTTCGAAGCCACGGCGCGCGTGGGCGGCGCCCTCCGCTCGGCACGCACCGACGGCTACCTCGTCGAGTACGGGCCGAACACGGTGCAGGCCACGCCCCTGCTGGAAGAACTGATCGAGGCACTCGGGCTGCGCACACAGCAGATCGAGGCGAAGGCAGCCGCGCGTAAACGCTACGTCGTGCGCGAAGGCAAGCCGGTGGCCCTACCCAGCTCGCCCCAGGCGTTTCTCACGTCCGATCTTTTCTCGCTAGGGGCACGGCTGCGGGTACTGCGCGAGCCGTTCGTGGCGCCTGCCCCGCCCCTGCTCGACGAGAGCATGGCCGACTTCGTCCGTCGCCGCCTGGGCCAGGAGGTGCTCGACTACGCCGTCAACCCGTTCGTAGCGGGCGTCTTCGCGGGCGACCCGGCGCGGCTGTCGCTCCGCCACGCTTTCCCCCGGCTACATGCCCTCGAACAGCAGCACGGCTCCCTCATCAAAGGCGCGAAGAAGCAGGCGAAGGCACCAACAGGATCGAAGGAAAGCACTGCTTCTCACCGCCACATCTTCTCCTTCCACGGCGGCCTCCAGACCCTCCCCGACGCCCTCGCCAACGCCCTCGGCCCGGCGGTGCGACTGAACGCTGCTGTGCGCAGGCTGCATCGAGAAAAAGAGGGCTGGACGCTGCACGTCGCGGGCGCCTCGTCTGAGGAAGAAACGTTTGACGCCGTCCTCTACGCCGCGCCGCTGCACGCGCTGGAAAAGTTCGACTTCGACGCCGGCCTGGACCTCGCGCCCCTCCTCGACGTGCCCCATCCCCCCGTGAGCCTGCTCGCCCTCGGCTTTCGGCGCGCAGCGGTGCGGCACCCGCTCGACGGCTTCGGGCTGCTAGTGCCGGCGGTGGAAAAAGACTTCCGCATCCTGGGTGTCCTTTTCTCCTCCACCCTCTTCCCCGACCGCGCCCCCTCCGGCTACGTCCTACTGACTGTCTTCGTCGGCGGCGCCCGCCATCCGGAACTCGCCCTCGCCTCCGACGACGAGCTAGCGGCAACCGTCCTCGACGACCTCACCCGCCTCCTTGGAATCCAGGACGTACCGGTCTTCTCTAAGCGGATCCTCTGGGAAAAAGCCATCCCCCAGTACCACCTCGGCTACGACCGCGTCACCACCCTGCTTGACCGGCTCGAAGAACGCCACGCCGGCCTGTTCTTCGCCGGCAACTACCGCAGTGGCATCTCGGTGGGCGACGCCGCTGCCTCGGGGGAGGATGCCGCACGGCGCATCCTGGCCGCTGGCCGATAGATCATTGGCGCGAAAGGTTGGGCAACGGCACAGCGAAGGGAGTCCCCGTGCCACAGTCGGCGGTGCCAGTCATGGCCCAGGTAGCGCCGCTGTCCGGACTGTGCACAATGACCGGCTCGCCCCCCGCGTCGAGCTCAACACTAGGCCCCCCCGTGACGACCCAATTGCAGCCAACGCCCACTTCGATGGTATGGCCGAACCGGTTCCAGAGTAGGGAGCCCTCGATAGGGCCTTGGCCCCCGGTACTGCCCGGCGCCGTCCAGGCCGAGTTAGTGAAGGTGCCGGTGACGGTGGAGCCGCTCTGCTGCAAGACGTACGTCACGTTTTGCTCAATGCCTGGCCAGAAGCCATTCGGATCGACGAGGCTACCTGTCCAGGTACCCGTCAGGTCCAGCACGCGGAACGTCGCACTGCCCGTCTTCCCGTCCATCGAAGCCGAGACGGTGGCACTGCCGTCCTGCCGTCCTCGCATCAGGCCCGTCTCGGATACACCCAGCACGTCCTCGTCGCTGCTGGACCAGGCCACGCTCGGCCCGACGAGCGTGTCACCCGCGGTACTGACGACGACCGCCTGAAGCTGCACGCCCTGCCCTTTCGACACGAGCGGCGCATCGTTTGGAAGAACGATGATGCTGGCGACCGAGGCGTCGGGTTCGCCATTTTCGCCGGCTGAATCGCATCCCACGCTCAACGCGAAGGAAAGAATGAGGAGGAGCGAGATCTCTGTTTTTCGCATGGGGAAATCCGGATAGGCGATGAAAACACGACGGTGGCAAGAGTAGCTTTTCCGCGACCGGAAGTCCTGAAAAAAGCTGAAATGTAGATAAGGGCCTCCTTTTTCTGCCTTGTATGGAGGGCGAGCGGCGCATAGGTTCGGCCTACAGAGCGACCACCGGACTATGAATGCATCGGAACTCGAGACGGGATTTTCTCTGGGCGCGTGGGCGGTCCAGCCGCACCGGCATCGCCTCGTGCGGGGCAAGGAGGTCGTGCACGTGGTCCCAAAGGTGATGCAGGTGATGCTCTACTTGGCCCAGCGCCCCGGTGAGGTCGTCCGCCGCGAGGCGTTGCTCGACGCCATCTGGGGAGAGGTCGTCGTCTCGGACGAGGCCCTCACGCGCGCCGTCTCTACCCTGCGCCAGGCCGTCGGCGACGACTTCCGCGCGCCCACCTACGTCGAGACGGTCCCCAAGCAGGGATACCGGCTGGTGGCGCCGGTGCGGCCCCTGCCGCCTGCCCCACCCGTTCGGGCGGCGCTCGCTCCGCCGCGTGCGCCCGAGCCCTCCCGTCGCAGGCGTGGCGCCTGGATGGCAGCCGCGCTGGTCGTCGCGGTGCTGGTCGTCGGGTTTGCGCGAGAACAGCTTCGAGATCCGTCGCCGCAGCCGCCCGGCCTGGCCCAGCGCCCCCTCACCACCCTGCCCGGCACCGAGTTCGACCCGGCCCTCTCGCCGGACGGCGCCCACGTCGCCTTCGCCTGGATCCCGGATTCCCTGCAACGTGGCGCCCCGGAGCTTTACGTTAAGTCGCTCGATGGCGAATCCCTGGTGCAGCTCACCCACCACCCGGCGCCCGAGTACGGGCCGGCGTGGTCGCCCGATGGCATGCAGATCGCCTTCATCCGCTACACGGAAGGAGCCT
The DNA here is from genome assembly GCA_024643915.1 of Rhodothermaceae bacterium. Classification (GTDB taxonomy): domain Bacteria; phylum Bacteroidota; class Rhodothermia; order Rhodothermales; family JAHEMB01; genus JAHEMB01. The sequence goes on from JAHEMB010000025.1 coordinate 5,430, forward strand.
GCGAAATCGCGGCGGTCCCCTCAAAGGGCGGCGCGGAGCGACTCCTGGGTGCGTGCGGCTCCAATCGGATGGCGGACCTGGCGTGGTCGCCCGACGGCACCCTCCTGGCTTTTTCGGATCGCGTCGGGCCCGAGGCGCCGTTTGGCATCGTGCTCCTCAACCTTGAAAACGGCGAGCGGCGGCCCCTCACACAACCCCTCGTCCGCCAGGCCGACGCAGGCTACCGCGACGGCGACGTCGATCCGGCCTTTTCTCCTGACGGAAGCCATGTAGCTTTCATCCGTAGCCGTAGTGACACGGCGGTGGATCTCTACCTCGCCCCAGTCGCGGGCGGCTCACCTCGGCGCCTCGCCGCGCTCGATCAGGCCGCTGAAGGGCTGGCGTGGTCTGCGGAGGGGCGCTATCTCTTTTTCGCCTCGGACCAGCTCGACGGCTACCGGCTGTGGCGCGTGCCGGTGGCGGGCGGCCCGCCGGAGCGTGTAGCCGCCGACGAAACCGGGATGCGCAACCCCTCGGCGGCGGCACGCGGTGGGCAGCAGCGGCTCGTCGGCGAGGCGTGGCTGGTCGATACGGACGTGTGGGAAGCGAGGCTGGCGCCCGGCGATACGGCTACGCTCCGCCCCCTCCTGGCCTCGACGCGCCGCGACCGCAGCCCGCAGTTTGCGCCGGACGGCCAGCGGGTCAGCTTCGTCTCGACGCGCTCGGGGTACCCCGAGGTGTGGGTGAGCGACGCCCCCACCACCCTCCCGCGCCGCCTCACGTCGCTCCAGAGTAACCTGGTCGACCGGCCCGCCTGGTCACCGGACGGGCAGCGGCTGGTCTTCGAGGCACACCACGGTGGCGCCTCGCATCTCTATCTGATGCAGGCCGACGGCACCGGCCTGCACCGCCTCACCGCCGGCCCAAACGCGCACGTAGCACCGGGCTGGTCGCGCGACGGGCGCTGGATCTACTTTGGCGCGAACCGGGGCGGGACCTGGCAGGTGTGGCAGATACCGGCTGAGGGCGGCCCTGCCCATCCGGTTACGCGCGCGGGCGGCTTCGCTGCCGTGGAATCTGCCGACGGCGCGTTCCTCTATTACACCCGGCACCGCGAGAAAGGCCTCTGGCGCAAAACCCTTCCGGACGGGCCGGAGGAGCAAATCGTGGCGTTGCCCACCCTGGGAGGCCGCCTGCCCTGGGCCCTCACAGACGACGGCCTGTACCTGCTCGACTGGCGCGAAGACTTCAGCCTTCACCTCGCCTTTTACGATTTGGCGACCGGCACGCGCCGGCCGGTGGCCACGCCCACAAAGCGCCCCCTCTTGGCCTACACGACGTTCACCCTCTCTCCTGATGGACGCCGCCTCCTTTTTGCGCAGTTCGACCGTGAGGACAGCGACCTGATGCTCGTCGAAGGGCCGGCGCACCCCTGATCCTCACTCCACGCCGTCCTCGCCGAAGTGCTGGAAGCCGAGGGCTTCGAGGGGGAAGATCTCACCCTCGGGCTGGCGGATGCGCACGCCCTCGTCCGCCGTCGTCACCTCGCCCACCACGGCGTACGTGTCCGGGTCCAGCTTGTCGAGGGCTTTTTCGGGGAGGGCGAAAAGGAGTTCGTAATCCTCCCCGCCGAAAAGGGCGAAGGTATCGACGTCGCGCCCGAGCTGGTCGGCCACGGTGCGCGTTTCGAGGTCGATGGGGAGGGCAGCGCCGTAGAGGAGGGCGCCGCAGCCGCTCTGCCGGCAGAGATGATGCACCTCCGAGGCGAGTCCGTCGGAGATGTCGATGAGGGCGCGGGGACGGACCCCGGCCTCCTGCCACGCGCGCACGGCGTCGAGGCGGGCCGTGGGGGCGAGTTGGCGCTGGATGACGTAGGAGAAGCCTTCGAGGTCGGGCTGAAACCCTTCGCCCTCTTGCTGGAGCGCGCGGTGCCGGTCGAGGAGCGTCTGGAGACCGGCATAGGCCGCGCCGAGGTCGCCCGTCACGCACAGCCGGTCGCCGGGGCGCGCGCCGCGCCGGTAGACGATTTCTTCCTCTGCCGCCTCACCCACCACCGTCACCGAGATCGTCAGGCGCCGCGCCGCCGTGGTGTCGCCGCCGAGGATCGTCAGGCCGTAGACGGCGGCGGCTTTCTGGACGCCGTGATAAAACGCCTCAATCATCTCAACCGAGACACTGTTGGGCAGCCCTAGGGCAATCACAGCAAAGCGCGGCAGGGCGTTCATCGCCGCCACGTCGCTCACGTTCACCGACACGGCTTTGATGCCGAGGTGGACCATGGGCGTGAAGGCCCTACTGAAGTGCACGTCCTCGATGAGCGCGTCCGTCGTCAGCACGTGCACGCGCCCGTCGCCCACGCGGTAAACGGCGGCATCGTCGTTGATACCGGCCAGCACGGCCTCGTCCGCCGGCTCGCCGACGATGGCCCGCAGCCGGTCGATCAGCCCGAACTCGCCAACCTCGCTGACGGGGGTAAAACTTGGGGAGTATTCAGTGTCCGGCATGCAGCAATCGGCTTGGGAAGTTCAAGAAATCAGCCTCTCTCTCACGGGTCGCCCCTGCACCTGTTCACCGCCGCCGATGAATTTCACAAAAGCTGACGGCTGACGGCTATCCCGGCACGCAAATCTTGCCCAGGAGCGTGGCGCGCGAGGCGCCCGTCACCGAGGGCAGGTTCGTCGGCACGCCGTTGATCGTCTCGTGGGCGAGGACGGCGAAGCAGAGCGCCTCCTTCGCATCCGTCGCCAGGCCGAAGTCCTCCACCGTGCGGACAGGAACGGGGTCGAAGAGACGGGCGAGACTTTCCATCAATAACCGATTGTGCTTACCCCCACCTGAGGCGATGAGGGCGTCGAGCGGATGCGTGGGGGCGATGAAGCGCTCGTAGGCGTCGTGGAGGGAGCGGGCCGTAAGAAGGGTCGCCGTCGCCAGAAGGTCGAGAGGGGCGTGGCCCGAGGCCAACAGGCGTTCGACGAAGTCCGCCCCGAACAGCTCGCGCCCGGTCGATTTGGGGGGCGGCTGGGCAAAGAATGGCTCCGCCAGGAGTTCAGCGAGGAGGGCTTCCTGTACCGTCCCCTGCGCGGCCCGCCGCCCGCCTGCATCATACGCCTCATCGAAGAAGTGCGCGGCGAGGGCATCAATCACCATGTTGGCGGGGCCGGTGTCGAAGGCGTAGACAGCCTCCGGCCCGGCGCCGCGCGGCAGCACCGTCACGTTGGCAATGCCGCCCAGATTCAGCAGGCCCCGCGTCTCTTTTTCGTCGGCGAAGCAGACGTAATCGAAATAGGGCACGAGAGGGGCGCCCTGCCCGCCGAGCGCCATGTCCGCCAGGCGAAAGTCGCCGACAACCGGCACGCCCAGCAGGTTCGCCAGCACCGATGGATCGCCGATCTGGAGAGTCGATGTGACGGGCAGGTCGGGCGCGGGCGCGGGCGCGGGGACGTGGTGGACCGTCTGCCCGTGCGAGCCGACGAGGTCGAGGTCTTCGAGGGTCAGCTTCGCCTCGCCGACGGCCCGCCGGACGGCCTCGGCGTAGGCATGGGCCAGGCGCACGTTGAGTTGGCTGAGGGCCAGCACCGACGACGTCTCGGGGGCGGAGTTGTCGAGGAGGAGGGCCCGCAGCGCCGGTTCGTAATCGAGGTGGACGAACGACAGCACGTCGGTGCGAAGGCCGCGCCCGCTGCCGCCGAGGCGGGCCACCACCGCATCGACGCCGTCGAGCGAGGTGCCGCTCATCAGCCCGGCTACCACCCGCTCCGACCGGGCCGAAAGCCGTTCCAACACGCGCAGAGACATGGAGGAGACGAAGAAGAATGGCGAGAGATGAACGGGAGAGAATACGCCTCGGCTCGGTTCAGGAACGTAACGTCTGGGTCTCGGATGCGGCGAGCGGACACGGGCGCGCGCCTCCTCCCTCACACTTCACCCCTCACGCTTCACGAGGCGTTGGCCTTGCTGCGGAGGCTACGGGCCTCGGCCTCGAACGCTTGGGCATGCTCGGGGTGCTGGGCGGCGAGGAGTTCGTAGATGCGGGCGGCCTCGTCGAACTGCCCCTGCGCGGCGTAGATGCGGGCGAGCGTCTCGGAGACTACGTCCTCGATGTCGTCGTCGAGTTCCGGCGGGGGGATGGCCTCGAAATCCGGGCGGGGCGTGATGCGGGCCGATTCCAACTCCTCGATGAGCCGGTCGAGGTCATCTCCTTCTTGCGGCGTCTCGGCGATAACGACGGTTTCTTCGGCGGCGGGGTCCGCCACGAGCACCTCTTCTCGCGCGTCCTCCGCCGACGGTCCGTGTTTCGCGCGCTCCTCCATGTCGGCCATGAGGGAATGCGTCCGCGCCGTTAGATCGACGAAGTCCGTCTCGTCATCTACTGCCGCGAACGCGGTGGGGAAAGGCACCGCCCCTTCCAGGCGCAGCGCCCGTCGCCAGCCCGCCGCCACCGCGGGGCTGTTGGGCATGAGAAAGCGGGCGCGCTGCCAGGCCCGGCGCGCTTCGTCCCACTGTTCTTCGGCCTCGTAGACATGCGCCAGCAGCACGTGCGGCGTCACGTAGGCCGGCATCAGGCGGGCCAGATTCTCCAGAAGCGAGCGCGCCTGCGGCGTCTCTCCCCGGTCCAGCAGATCAAGGGCATCCTGAATATCGGGAACGGACATTACTGAAAGATAGCGTGACAGGTGCGAAAGGTTGGAGGGGAAACCGGAGCGGAGAAAAGGTAAGCACAAGCGGCCTGATACGCCAACTGAATACGTGTGGACGCATCGAAGTTTGGACGTATGAACGATCTTGATCCGCTCCCTTTTCCTTACGTCTGCCTTTTCAAACACTTCCGCGCCGCGTCAGCCACAGATGTTGGAAGTTAAAGAAAGTGAGGAGGCCGAAGCCGAGGGCAAAGAGGGCCTGGAAGGGCACCGCGGCCCACGCCCCGGCGGCAGCTACCACAACGAGACCGGCGGTGCAGTAGAGCGCCAGGAGGGCTTCGAGCCAAGCTACCGGCGGCAGGCGGCGGGCGGCGTAGCGGCTCGTCCACCAGCCTGCCTGCTCCTTCGTATCGTCACTGTATTTGGGCGTGCGCTCGAACGCGGTGCGCTTGCCCCGGAGCGCAAGGAGCAACCCCCGTGTGTTATTGAGCGCCAACCCCATGCTGCCCGCCATGAAGAGCGGGAAAAGGCGCAGGCGGCGGCCCCAGTCCGGGTAGAGCGCGCGCTGTGCAAAAAGCTGGGCGAGAAAAAAACCGACGAAGCCGACCAGCCCCAGCCCGAGCGCAGCGAAGTATCCCTGTCCCGGTCCCAAGCCGGCGCTTGCGAGGACGAGGAGCGGCGCGTGGAGCGCGGCGGCCAGGAGGACGAACGGGAAGACGACGTGTGCCGTCAGGTGAAACGTCCCTTCGACCTTGACGCGGCGCGGCTGGGCGGAGCGCCACAGGGCGCCCAACGTTTTGATCGCCGTCTCAGCGGCGCCTTTCGTCCAGCGAAATTGCTGTGCGCGCAGGCCGTTGACGTCCACGGGCAGTTCGGCGGGCACTTCTACGTCGGGCACGTAGCGGAAACGCCAGCCCCGAAGTTGGGCGCGGTAGCTCAGGTCGAGGTCCTCGGCGAGGGTGTCGCTGTGCCAGCCCCCCGCGTCTTCGATGCACGACCGCCGCCACACGCCCGCCGTCCCGTTGAAGTTGATGAAGCAGCCGGTGAGGTTGCGCACGTGCTGCTCGATGGCGAAGTGGGCGTCGAGGCCGATGGCCTGAATACAGGTGAGGAGCGCGTCATCGGCATTGAGGTGGCCCCAGCGCGCCTGCACCATGCCAACATCGTCGCGCGTGAACTGCGGGATCATCCGGCGGAGGAAATCCCCCCGCGGCACAAAATCGGCGTCGAAGATGGCAATGAATTCGCCACGCGCCATCTTGATACCATTGGCGAGCGCGCCGGCTTTGTAGCCCGTCCGGTGCGTGCGGTGAACCTGGACGATGTCAAGCCCTCGGGCCTGCCAGGAGCGCACGCGCCGCGCCACGAGAACCGCCGTCTCGTCGGTCGAGTCATCGAGCACCTGGATTTCGAGGCGGCGGTGGGGATAATCGAGGGCGGCGCAGGCATCAATGAGCCGCTCGGCAACGTGGGCCTCGTTGAAGAGGGGTAGTTGTACCGTCACCAGGGGCCACGTGTCGTCGGGCTGCGGCGACGCGCCGGGATCGGGCACCGGCCCCGGCAGGGCGCGGTCGTGCTGCACATGCCACAGGGCCAACCATAGCAGGTTCAGCCCGTAAATGAGCAGCACGGCCATCGCCACAGCGTAGAGGACAGCGATCATGTTTCAGAATTGAATCGAGGAGACGAGGAATCGAAGCGAGGATGAGGAAAAACGATCTTCGATTCCTCGATTCTTAGACTCTTCGATTCACTAATGAATTTGCTTTTTCAAGGCTTCGTTCTACACTTCACCTTTTCCGTTACACGAGGCACCCCCGCGCCTCACCAGTTCGACGTGGCGGCGGTGAAGACGTCGTCGGCGATGTTTTCGAGGGCGGCGAGGGCGGCGGTCTGCTCCCCGTCGAGGCCCTCGGCAACGGGATCGTACTCCTCGAAGCCGCTGAAGGTGCGCTGAAGGATTTCCTCGTTCTCGACCTGATCGAGGTAACGAACCGTGACGGTGAGCGTGACGCGGTTGAGTTGGGCGCGCTCCTCCCCGCTGACGGCGGTGGGCTGGTTGAGGTATCGGTCGATACGGACCGACAGCAGGGCGTCGGCTTCGCTCTCCTCCGGCTCCAGACGTAGCCGCGTCTGCCCCACGAAACGGTCCACTAGCAGATCGGTGAGAGCCTCGTCTAGGCCAAGCACCGGACTCACGCTCTGGTCCTCGACGAGCGGGATAGCGATGGTGTTGAGTTGGGGCGGAATGGTGGCGCCGGTGAAGCTGTAGTAGGCGCAGCCCGGCAGGGCGGCAAGAGCGAGCAACAGCGCTAAGCCGCAACGCCGCGCTTTGAGGAACCGTTGGCGTCCTGTATGGACATAGGAACGTAGGAACGTGTGGACGTTTTCTTTCTCATCCATACGTCCATCCCTCCACACGTCCACCCGTTCACAATTCCTCATCGATATCTTTCAGCTTGCGGTAGAGGGTGCGTTCGCTGATGCCAAGGGCGCGGGCCGTCTGCCGGCGGTTCCCCTCGAACTGCTTCAGGGCGCGCGCGATCAGCGCCCGCTCAGCGTCTTCGAGCGTCGGCAACGATTCTTCTGCTGCCTCCACCGGCCCTGGCTCCGGCGAGGTAAAGGCGGCGGGCGGGCGGTCTTCACCGTTCTCGATTTCGTACGGCACGTCCTCGATGAGGGCGGCGTACTCGTCCTTGTCCAGATCGCGCACGATGACGAAGTCGCTCCCCCGTGTGGAGGCAACGTCCTCGCGTTCGACCACGTCGCGAGGCACGGCCACCCCCAGGTTGGAGACGAGCCGGCCCACCTGCTCCTTCAACTCGCGCATCTCCAGCCGCATCTCCAGCAAGGCGCGGTAAATCAACTCCCGCTCCTGCGCCTCCGAGAATTCGTCGCGTCCGCGTGCCACCGGCATGAGGGCGCCAGGCGCCGCCGAAACGCCGCGCAGGAACGGCCGCAGGTCATCGGCTCGGGCCGTCTCGGCGCGCAGCAGCACCACCGTCTGCTCCGCCACGTTGCGCAGCTCACGCACGTTGCCGGGCCAGTGGTATTGCCGCAGCAGTTGGCGGGCTTCCTCCTCTAGCCGCTTCATCGGCGAGCCGTATTTCTGCGAGAAGTGGTAGAGGAAATGCTCGAAGAGCGGAAGGATATCCTCGCGGCGCTCGCGCAGGGGCGGGATCTTGATGATGACCGTGGAGAGGCGGTAGTAGAGGTCTTCGCGGAAGCCGCCGGTCTGCACCTCGCGCGCCAGGTCCTTGTTCGTCGCGGCGATGATGCGCACGTCGCTCCGGTGCGATGTGGAGGAGCCGACGCGGGTGAACTGGCCGGTTTCGAGCACGCGCAAGAGCCGCACCTGTGCCGCAAGCGGCATCTCGCCGATCTCGTCGAGGAAGATGGTGCCGCCGTCGGCCTCCTCGAAGTACCCCTTGCGGCGCTCCGCCGCGCCCGTGTAGGCGCCCTTCTCCGCGCCGAAGAGTTCGCTCTCGATGAGCCCTTCGGGGATGGCGCCACAATTGACGATGATGAGCGGGCCGTGCCGCCGCGCGCTGATCTCGTGGATGGCGTGGGCGACGAGTTCCTTGCCCACCCCGCTCTCGCCCTGGATCAGCACCGTGATGTCTGTGCGGGCCACCTGTCGCGCCCGGTCGATCACGTGCTGGAGGGCCGTCGAGGTGCCGGTGATCCCAAACCGTTCCTGAAATGCTTCTCTGTCCATGCGAACGTTTCGCCAACTGCTTTTTTACGTCCGTCTCGAATAGCAAGGGGGCGCCCCTCTCACAACGCGGGCC